>QHWF01000601.1:350-7700 GCA_003222455.1 Acidobacteriota bacterium | reverse complement strand
GTGAAGTTCGAAGGCGTGCTGGCGCCGCAGTACTTCGACCAGGCTATTTCGTACGAGCTGAAGCGCGCGAACGCCAAATAATGCGGATTGCGGAATGCGGATTGCGGATTCCGCAAATCCGCAATTCCAAATCTTCAATCCGCAATCCGCAATCCGCAATCCGCAATTCTCAATGGTCCCGGCTCTCTCGACATTCGAGCTCACCAAAGACTACGCCATCGGATTCTGGCGCAAGCGCCCCTATCGCGCCCTCGATCGGCTCACGCTCGACGTGCGGCAGGGCGAGGTGTTCGGGTTCCTCGGTCCCAACGGCGCCGGCAAGACCACGACACTCAAGCTGCTGATGCAGCTGGTATGTCCGACGTCGGGCCATGCCGAGATTCTAGGGCGGCCGCTCGGGACGCTTGACGTCAAGCGCCGGCTCGGTTATCTCCCGGAGAACCCGTATTTCTACGACTACCTCACGGCCGAGGAGCTGCTGACCTATTTCGCCCGCCTGTTTGGCTATCGCGGTGCCGACCCGCGCGCGCGCGCGTCGCGCCTGCTCGACGAAGTCGGCATCGGCGCCGAGCGGCGCCTGCAGCTTCGAAAGTTCTCCAAGGGCATGCTCCAGCGCGTGGGCATCGCGCAGGCCCTTGTCAACGAACCGGAGCTGGTCATTTTCGACGAGCCGATGTCCGGGCTCGATCCGCTCGGACGGCGTGACGTGCGGTCGTTGATTCTCAGGCTCCGCGACCGCGGCGCCACCGTCTTCTTCAGCTCTCATGTGTTGAGCGACGCCGAGGCGCTGTGCAGCCGCGTCGCCATTCTGGCGCGCGGGCGGCTCGTCGCCACGGGACGGCTCGACGAGATGCTGGCCTTCAAGGCGAAAGGCTGGGAGCTCGTCGTCAGCGGACTCGCCGAAGCGTGCGTGCCCGCCCAAGGACCCGCCGTGCGGAGCGTCCTGCGCATCGGCGACACGAGGTATCAACTCGAGCTGCCGCTCGAACCGCCACCGGAGCGGCTGCTCGCGGAGCTTACCGCGGCCGGTGCACAGCTCGTGTCGTTGAACCCGATACGCGAAACCCTCGAGGATTTCTTTGTCGAGCAGGTGACGACGGCCGATGTGATGGCGGTACGAAGGGGACTGGATTAGCCAACGACCAATGACCAACGACCAATGACCAACGACCAATGACCAACGACCAATGTTGAGCGCCACCCTTGCGATTGCCGTGAACGTGTTCCGCGAGTCCGTTCGCGACAAGGTTCTTTACAACCTGGTCCTGTTTGCGATTCTGCTCATCGGCGCGTCGTATGTCCTGGGACAGCTGACAGCCGGCCAGGACGTCAAGATCATCAAGGACCTGGGTCTCGCCGCCACGTCGATGTTCGGTTTGTTCATTGCGGTGTTCATCGGCATCGGCCTGGTGTCCAAGGAAGTGGAACGGCGGAGCATCTACAGCCTGCTCGCCAAGCCGATTCACCGGTATCAGCTCGTGCTCGGCAAGTATGCCGGCCTGACGCTGACGCTCGCCGTCAATGTCGCGATCATGGCCGCGGCGCTCTATCTCGTGCTCGTGTACACCGCGTGGGGCGTCAGCGCGGACGTGCAACGCGCCTGGGATGCGCCGGCGCTCGATCCAGCGTTGCTCGAAGCGATCGGTCTCATCCTGGTCGAGCTGATGGTGATTACGGCAATCGCGCTGTTCTTCTCCACGTTCTCGACGCCGATTCTGTCTGCCGCCTTTACGTTCGGCCTCTTCGTCGTCGGGCACTTCAGCGCCGATCTCCGCAATTTCGATCAGGTGGTCGATTCGGCGGTCGCGGCGCGGCTTGCTCGCGCGCTGTACTGGATCCTGCCGAACCTGGCGCAGTTCGACGTCAAGTCGCAGGTGGTGCACGGCGAGAAGGTGCCGCTCGGCTATCTGCTGTTCACCGGCGGTTATGCGATGCTCTACATTGGCATGCTGCTGTCGATTTCGATGTACGTGTTTTCGCGGCGGGATTTCAAATAGGGGCGGCTCGCGAGCCGCCCCTACCGGCGGAGGACGCGGACGTTCAATCCTCAGGATCTAATGGCGATGCCGTTCTTACACGCATTCGGTGTGGCAGTGCTTGCAGCGGCGCTGCTTGCCGGTGCAGCGAAGCTCCAGGCGCTGCGCGAAACAGCCTATCCGCCGCCGCCGCTCGACGAAGACACGTTGTACGTGACGTCCGGCACGGCCGTCCGCCGGCTGACCGGCGCCTACCGTGCGCTCGCGGCCGATGCCTACTGGGTGCGCGCCATCCAGTACTACGGTGGCGCGAAGCGCCGCCTTGCCGCGAATGCACTCGCTCCGGAGCCGCCTCCGATGATTGCGGCAATCGATTCCGGGGAGTACCGCGAGCTGTATCCGATGCTCGACGTCACGACGTCGCTGGATCCCCACTTCAACATCGCGTATCGGTTCGGCGCGATTTTTCTGGCCGAGCCCTATCCCGGCGGGCCGGGCCGGCCGGATCTCGCGATCAAGCTGCTCGAGAAAGGGATACGGGAACGGCCCGACAAATGGGAGTACATGCAGGATATCGGGTTCGTGCACTACTGGTATCGGCAGGACTACCGCGCCGCCGCCGACTGGTTCGACAAAGCGGCTCACGTGGCCGGCGCGCCGTGGTGGCTCAAATCGCTGGCGGCGACGACGCTCATTCAAGGCGGCGATCGCCAGTCGTCGCGCACGATGTGGCAGGCGATCCGGCAGTCTGCGGAGCTGGAGTGGCTGCGAAAAGATGCGGAGCGCCATCTGGTGCAGCTCGGTGCCCTGGATCAGATCGACGCGCTGCAGGCCGCGGTCGATCGCTTTATGGCACAGAGTGGCACGACGCCCGACAACTGGCAGCCTGTAGCTGAGGCGCTCCGCTGGCGGGGGGTGCCGGTGGATCCTGCCGGTACTCCTTACGAGATCGCACCAGGCGGACGTGTGCATCTGTCGCAGCGCTCTCCGCTCGCGCCCCTTCCTGCGGAGCCGCAGAAGATCGGCGGCTCGCGCCCGCCATCCTGAGATGATCACGATGGAGCGCAAAGGCCGCAAGGAAATCGGCGAGTGATCATGGATGGCCCCATGCTGCTGACGGTTCTCGTTGCGGCTGCGTTCGGCGCGGTCATCGGCAGCTTTCTGAACGTCTGCATCTATCGCCTGCCGCTTCGCGCGTCGGTCGTGGCGCCGGCATCGGCATGTCCCCACTGCCGCCACGAGCTCTCGTGGTTCGAAAACATCCCGATTATCAGTTGGCTCGTCCTGCGCGGCCGCTGCCGGTCGTGCCGCGCCTGGATCGGCACCCGTTATCCCATCGTCGAGGCGATCACCGCGGTGATGTTCGCCGCCGGCTGGTGGGGCTACGGGCCGACACCGCTGCTGGCCTCGCGCCTGATATTCGGATGCGCGTTGATCGTGCTGTTCGCGATCGATCTCGAGCATCAGCTGCTGCCGAACGTGATTACGCTGCCTGGCATTGTCGTCGGCTTTCTCTTCAGCCTGATCACCGAGCCCGGATGGCAGGCATCGCTCATCGGCATTCTCGTCGGCGGCGGTGTGCTCTTCGGCGTCGCCGAAGCGTACTATCGCCTCCGGCACGAAGAAGGGCTCGGGATGGGCGACGTGAAGATGCTGGCGATGGTGGGCGCGTTTCTCGGCTGGAAGTTGACGCTGGTGACGTTGATGATGGCGTCGCTCTGCGGATCGATTGTCGGCGTCCTGCTGATCGTGACGAGGCGCGGCGGCCTGAAGTACGCGCTGCCGTTTGGCACGTTCCTCGCGCTGGGCGCCGCCGCCGCGGCAACCGTCGGGCCCGCCGTGCTCAACTGGTACCTCGGTCTTCTATGACACGCATCGCCGCCGGATCGATGCGCCGCGTTTTAACAGCCCGTGATGAAAGCCCAGCTGCATTCGGCCGGCGATGCATCCCCGCTGACTGCGTTGCTCCTCCCTCACATATTCCCGATATGCTCGGTCGTCGCGCCTTGTCCGCGGGGCGCCTCGCCGCCCTCGGTGCGACGCCGGGCTTTCATCACGGGCTGTTGAGTCGATGCCCTTGACTCCGGGCGGCTACGCCTTCCTCGGTTTGACGACACTCGTGGCCTGTCTGGTTGCCGTCCTGACGTTCGCGATTCTGCGCTTCGCGTCGGCTGCGCGCGACGCGCGCCGCGGCCTGCAGGGCAGCGGCCACGCCGATACCGCCATCCTTTCGGCGGCGCTCCAGGAGGCGGTCGCCAAGCTCAAAGCGCAGGAGCGCGCGACCGCGGCCCGCGCCGAAGCGTCAGAACGTTTGAGCGGCGAAATCATTGCCAGCCTGACGGCAGGGCTCCTTGTCGTCGGCCTGAAGGGCGATATCCGGATTCTGAATCCAGCCGGCCGGCGAATGCTCGGTCTTTCGGACAACGTCACGCCTGCCGACTACCACCAGGCGCTCTCGGAGCCTGAGTTGTCGAGGCTGATTGATCAGGTCCTGACGAGCGGCGTGGCCGTCGTGCGCCGCGCAGTGTCGGTCCCCGAGACGCGGAACGGCGTGTCACACTTCGGCGTCACGATCTCGCCGATGTTCGACGAGCAGAGGCAGCAGCACGGGGCGATTTGTCTGTTCACCGACCTCACAGCAGTGAAGGATCTGGAAGAGCAGCTGCGGCTGAAGGAAAGCCTGGCAACCGTCGGCGAGCTCACCGCCGGCATCGCGCACGAATTCCGGAACGGTCTCGCCACCATCCTGGGCTACAGCAAGCTGTTCGATCTGAAGGCGCTGCCCGAGTCGTACCGCGCCTACGTCGAGGGGATCCGTGCAGAAACCGAATCGCTGAGTCAGATCGTGACCAACTTCCTGAACTTCGCCCGGCCGGCGCAGCTCACGCTGACACCCGTGGACCTCAAAGCGATCTGCGAGCGGGCAGCGGACGAAATTCGCGCCGACGCGCGCGCCCTTGGCGGCCGCGTCGACGTCGACGGTGAATTCGGCATTCTCGAAGGCGACGAAGTCCTTCTGCGCCAGGCCTTCAGCAACCTGCTCCGGAACGCGCTCGAAGCCTGTGCGGCGGCGCCGGGCGGCCCGCACGTGGTCATTCAATCCGAGTACGATCGGGCGGGCAAGGTGACGCGCGTCGCCGTGAACGACAACGGTCCCGGCATCGCGCCCGTCGATCGCGAGCGCGTGTTCCGTCCATTCTTCACCTCCAAGCGAAGCGGCACCGGCCTGGGCCTCGCGCTCGTCCAGAAGATCATCGTCTTTCACAACGGACGAATCGTGATCGGGAAATCGGCCTCCGGCGGCGCCAGCCTTCAGGTATCGTTGCCGAGCAGCGCCTGAAACGCCGCGAAGCGTGAAATTCAATATCACAACGGTGGAACGCAAAGGCCGCGAAGGCCGCGAAGGCAGTCTCAATTAAGCGGTCTTTACCTTTGCGGTCTTAGCGGCCTTTGCGTTCTTCCGGATTCCTACCGCATCGCATCTTCGCCGCGCTGTGGCAGTTTCTGCTACCCGGCTCCGTGGCGAGGCATCCGTGATTGCTCGCTTTTCGGTGAGCCGGCCGGCGCCGATCTCGCGATCTCCAATGAACACGCGGGTTTTCCTGCGCGGCGTCACGTGGATCGCTCGTTGCACTTTCGTCTGTCCGTGCCGTCCGAGCGCGGGTTCACACTGCTCGAAGTGCTGGTCGCGACAACCATCGTCTCGGTGGCGCTGGCGTCCCTTGCACAGTTGTTCGTGCTGTCGGCGCAAGCGAACAGCAACGCGAAGGCGACGACCGCCGCCGCGCTTCTCGGCCTCCAGAAGATGGAGCAACTCCGCAGCCTCACATGGAGCGTGGACGTTCGTGGATCGCCTTTGACCGATCCGATGCTGGCAGCGTCATCGTCCGACGCGCTGAGAGTGAGCACCGCCGGCTTTTTCGATTTCGTGGACAGCGTCGGCCGATCGCTCGGCGAAGGAGCGGCGCCGCCGCCAGGAGCGATGTACCTCCGGCGATGGTCGATCGAACCGCTGCCGGCCGATCCGGCAAACGTGCTCGTGCTGCAGGTTCTTGTGACGCAGCGATTTCATCGCAGCATCGGCACGGCTGCGACTGGACGCCGGCAGCCGGACGAGGCGCGCTTCATCTGCGTGAGAACGCGGAAGGCGATGTAAATGGACCGCGGTGAAGGCTTCTCCTTGATCGAGGTCACGGTCGCGCTCGCCTTGACGCTTGTGGTGTCGGCCGGCGTGTTTGCGCTGCTCAATCCCGCCGAAAGCGCATTCCTGGCGGGACCGGAAATCGCAGACATGCAGCAGCGGCTGCGCGTGGCGACAGACACGCTGTACGCAAATCTGTTGATGGCCGGCGCGGGTGCATACGCCGGCACACAGACCGGCGCACTGCATCGGTTTTTCGCGCCGGTGCTGCCGTTCCGTCGGGGCGCGGTCAGAAACGCCGCGGCGGGCTCGTTCACCACCGACACCATCACATTGTTGTCCGTGCCGCCGACGGCTGCTCAAACGACGACCAGCGTTCCCCTGTCAGCCGCGAGTGCGGCGCTGCGTGTGAACGCCGACAGTGGGTGTCCTCGCAACCTGGATGGTACGCCGAAGCCACTCTGCGGGTTCGAGCCCGGGATGACTGCGCTGATCTTCGACGACGTCGGCCGGTACGACGTGTTCACGGTAGTGGCGGCAGACGGCGACATCGCGCAGCTTGCCGTGAATAAACCGGCAGCGGCCGCGACGATGATGTATCCAGCCGGGTCGAAGGTGGTGGAAGTGGTGGAGCGAACCTACGCGTTGCACGTCGATGTCGCGCACCGCGTGTACCAACTTGTCAGCTACGACGGCTCGGATCACGTTGACGTAGCTGGGCTTCGAGTATTTCGGCCAGGTTCAGCCACCAGCGCTGCTCAGGCCTGTGGAGGATCCGATCGGGCCGTGGACCTCGTATGGACCGAAGCCGCCGCGAGCCGGCCTGAAATCAACAACGTATCCCGACGGTGAAAACTGCACGTTCACTCGTGATGCCCAGGGACACCTCGCGCCGCGGCTTGCAACACTCGGTGACAGCTCGGACCCGCAGGCGCTTGTGAAGCTCACCGCGGCACAGCTCGTCGACGGCCCTTGGTGTCCCGATGCCGACAGCCCGGATCGGTTCGATGCCGACCTTCTGCGCATTCGCGCGATCGCGGTTACGCTTCGAGTACAGGCGGAGCACGAAGGGTTGCGCGGCCCTGCGGGTTCTTTGTTCTTCAATGCTGGTACCGCCAGGGACGGCCAGCGATGGGTGCCGGATCAGGAAGTGCGATTCATGGTCGCGCCGCGGAACCTGAATATGGGCGGGTAAGGTCGGGTGGGTCGGGGAAGTCGGGTGGGTCGGGGAGG
>QHWF01000601.1:0-307 GCA_003222455.1 Acidobacteriota bacterium | reverse complement strand
GTCGCCGTTACTGCCGGTCTTGCGTCGCCTGCCCGTCCCCGACCCACCGGACCCACCCGGCCTCCCTGACGCACCCGACCTTCCTCACCTCCCCGACCGCCCAGACCTCCCCGACCGCCCAGACCTCCCCGACCCCCCAGGCCTCCCGGACCCACCCGACCTTTCGGGCCTCCCAGGGTTTCGTTCTCGTAGCGGCGATCATGGCAATGGCGCTGATGTCTGCCCTCGGTGCGGCGTTGATGCTCGTCACGTCGTCCGAAACGCTGATTGCTGCGAGTTATCGAAACCGTGTCGAAGCGTTGTACGC
>QHWF01000600.1 GCA_003222455.1 Acidobacteriota bacterium | reverse complement strand
GACCATGTCGAGAAAATCGTCGTGCAAGTGTACCGACGAGTAAGCCATGATTTCTTTGCGGCCTTCGCGGCCTTTGCGTTCTACGGAGGCGTCGGTTAGTCGGATACAGTCGTAGCCGCTCGGCCGGACGTTGCAGGTCGACCGCGTACATTAAAATAGTCCCCGAACATGAGGAACGAGCATCTTTCCGCGGCGGCACCGGCGCCGGTGGACTTCATCCGTGGCATCATCGCCGACGATATGGGAGCGGGGAAACACCATGGCCGTGTTGGCACGCGCTTCCCGCCCGAACCGAACGGGTACCTGCATATCGGTCACGCGAAGTCCATCTGCCTGAACTTTGGCGTCGCTGAAGAGAACGGCGGCACTTGCAACCTCCGCTTCGATGACACGAACCCGGCGAAAGAGGACGTCGAATACGTCACGGCCATCAAGGACGATGTCCGCTGGCTCGGGTTCAGTTGGTCCGCGGAGCTGTACGCTTCCGATTACTTCGAGCGGCTCTATCAATTTGCGGTCCAGCTGATCGGGAAAGGCCTCGCGTATGTAGACAGTCTCAACGCTGATGAGATTCGGGCCCATCGAGGTACACCGACCGAACCGGGCCGCAACAGTCCGTATCGCGATCGGCCGGTCGCCGAAAATCTCGATCTCTTTGCCCGCATGCGTGGCGGCGAGTTTCCCGACGGCGCGCACGTCCTGCGGGCGAAGATCGACATGGCTTCGCCGAATTTCAACATGCGCGATCCGACGCTGTATCGGATCCGGCACGCCGCGCATCACCGGACCGGCGACGCCTGGTGCATTTACCCGATGTACGACTTTGCTCACCCGTTATCCGATGCGCTGGAACGGATCACCCATTCGCTCTGCACGCTGGAGTTCGAGGATCACCGGCCGCTCTACGACTGGCTCGTGAACAACCTGGTCGAAGACGACAAGCCACAGCAGATCGAGTTCGCCCGCCTCAACCTCAATTACACGGTGATGAGCAAGCGCAAGCTGCTGCAGCTCGTGCAGCAGGGCCTGGTGTCGGGATGGGACGACCCGCGTATGCCGACGATCACGGGCCTGCGGCGCCGGGGGTACACGCCAGAGTCGATCCGCGATTTCTGTTCGCGGATTGGCGTGGCGAAAAAAGAGAACGTCATCGACTACGCTCAGCTCGAGCACAGCATCCGCGAGGACCTGAACCGGCGGGCGTCGCGTGTGATGGCCGTCCTGCGTCCGCTGAAGGTGGTGTTGACGAATTATCCGGAAGGCCAGGTCGAAGAGGTCGACGTCATCAACAATCCGGAAGACCCGTCAGCGGGCACGCGTCGCGTGCCGTTTTCGCGCGAGCTCCTGATCGAGCGTGACGATTTCCTCGAGAATCCTCCGAAAAAATTCTTCCGGCTCTCTCAAGGTCGAGAAGTGCGGCTGCGTTGTGCCTATTTCATCACGTGCACCGAGGTGATCAAGGACCACTGCGGTGAGATCGTCGAGCTTCGATGCGTATACGACCCGGCGACGCGCGGCGGTGACGCGCCTGATGGCCGCCGCGTGAAGGCGACCTTGCACTGGGTGTCGGCGGCGCACGCGATTCCTGCTGAAGTGCGACTGTACGATCGGCTGTTTTCGGTCGAAGATCCGGATGGCGTCGCAAGTGGCAAGACATTCCTCGACAACCTGAATCCGAGCTCGCTTGAAATCCTGGCGGGCGCAAAGCTCGAACCAGGCCTGGCGTCGGCGACACCGGGACTGCGCGTACAGTTCGAGCGGCTCGGCTATTTCTGTGTCGACCCCGACTCACGTCCTGGTGCGCTCGTTTTCAACCGCACCGTATCGCTTCGCGACACCTGGGCACGGATCTCGGAGAAAGCCAGTCGGTCCGCCTGAAAAGGCAACACTGCTTGGATTCACACTGGAGTGTCGGAGGTCAATGCGTACGAGCCGTCTTTCCGGAACGCGGAACGGCCATCTCACAGAGGCGCGTCGAAACTCGATTCCGCAGTGATCTCCGGCACCGACAACACTGTTTCACTCGAAAACAGCCGAGGTCCGACGCGGAATCCGTCTTGCACCGTCGCCGCCGTGACTCAACGCGAACAGTGGCAAGCTCTTCAGGCACATTTGAGTGCTGCCCGCGCTTTCGTCGATGCGGGCGATCAACGCCAGGCGCTCGCGGAAGTGAATGCCGCCCTCGCCCTCGATCCGGATTTTCTTGCGGCGCAGTCACTGCGTGACCGTCTCCTGAAAAAATCCTGCGTGGCGCCGCCGGCCCGGCGCACCGCGACCAACCGGCCAGCCGCGGCTGTCGCAACGGCCCCATCGGCGATGGCCGCGCCCGCTATCGCGGCACCGGTTCAAACCATACCAACAACACTGCCTGTGCCGCCGGCGCCGGCCGTCACAGTCGCACCGAGCGTACTCGTGGCACCGGCCGTAACCATACCGGTCGCCGCTCCACAGCCCGTGCCGCCGGCACCGGTCGTACCCGTAGCGCCGGCCGTCACAATGCCGGTCGTTGCTCCGCCGCCCAACCCCCTCGCGGCACAACCGCTCGCCTCGGCTGAAGGATACGCGCGGTTTGAAGCGCGCGCGAAACGGCGCCGGGTCGATCGGCGCATTGAAGCGGCCCATGCGGCGCTCGAGCGCAGGAAGTTGCACGAGGCGGCGTCCGCGCTCGACGAGATCATCGCGCTCGATCCGAATCTGCCCGAGCTCGCCGGGTTGACCGCAGAGTTCGACGAGCTCCGAAAGGCGATCGCCACTCCGCATCGCGGTCCCTGGCTGACCGCCGCGGCGGTGTTCATCGTCGTGGTGCTGGGCGCATCATGGCGCCACGACGTCGTGCCCACGCCGCTCGTTTCGTATCCGGTGCACACCGATGTGCCGCTCGTCGCGGCCCCGACGCCCGCGTTGTTGCCGGCTGCGCCGCTGCCAGAGGAGCCGGCGGCCGTGGCCACGGCCGGCGTCCACGACGTGCACGACGTGATCGAGGAGCCCGACCCCACGCCAGTTGCGCGCCCTCGGCCGGTCCGGCCGCCCACCGTGCCGGCGGTGCTGCGCACGCCGGTCGCGTCCGAGCGGCCGCCATCGACGCCGGTACCGCCACTTCCGCCACCTGACGTGGCGGTTCCGGCCGTAATCGCGCCGACGCAACAGACGGTCGTCGCCATGGCTCCGCCGCCGCCGCTCGTACCGCCCACAGCGCCGCCGGCACCGTCACGGGCGCCAACGCCCGCAGCATCGTCGTCTCCAGCGCCGGTTCCGTTCGTACCGCCGCCGGCCGACGATGAGAATCTGGTGAAGCAGACCCTGCAGCGTTATCGTCACGCGTACGAAGGACTCGATGCCCAGTCGGCGCACGCGGTGTGGCCCGCCGTGAACCAGGCGGCCCTCGCACGCGCATTCGATGGCCTCGCGTCCCAGGCCAT
>QHWF01000075.1 GCA_003222455.1 Acidobacteriota bacterium | reverse complement strand
CGATGCTCCGGATCTATCGGCGCCATCGCACGCATTGTCCACACACCTCCGAGCGTGTTCCTGGCGAATTCCAAAATAGGTCAGCATTGGTTGCGCGGATCGCGATCTTGCTAGGATCGACCGGTGCGCGATCTGGCCGTCCTCTTTCTGCATTTGCTAGCGACAGTCGCTCGGCTCGCGGGTCCCGGCGGCGCCCGTTCCGTGGTGGCGGAATCCGTACTCGTCAAGCACCAGCTGCTGATCCTCAATCGGTCTCGGAAACGGTCGCCCAACCTCCGTCCCACTGATCGCGTCGTCGCCGGCCTATGTGCGCTCTTCATGCGCCCGGGCCGGCTGATCCGCTCCGCGATCGTCGTCAAACCATCAACACTGTTGAGTCTTCATCGAGCGTTGGTCCAGCGGAAGTATCGCCGGCTCTTCTCGTCCAATGGGCCGACGAAGCCTGGCCCCAAGGGACCCAGCCGGGAGGTCATCGCTGCGGTCGTCGACATGAAACAGCGGAACCCGACCTGGGGATGTCCACGGATCGCGCAACAGATCACCCTGGCCTTCGGTATTTCCATCAACAAGGATGTGGTGCGACGCATTCTCGCGGCTCGGTACCAGCCGAAACCAGACGCGGCGGGGCCGTCCTGGCTCACGGTCCTTGGGCACGCGAAGGACAGTCTGTGGAGTCTTGATCTGTTTCGGTGCGAATCGGCCGTCCTGCACACACATTGGGTGCTCGTCGTGATGGACCACTGCACGCGGCGCATCGTGGGCTTTGGCGTGCACCGTGGCGTCGTGGATGGCGTCGCGCTGTGCCACATGTTCAATCGAGCGATCGGTCGCCAACCGGCGCCGACCTACCTCAGCTCGGACCATGATCCGCTGTACCGCTTCCACCAATGGCAGGCGAATCTGCGAATTCTCGACGTGGAAGCCATCATGACGGTGCCGTACGTGCCGCTGTCGCATCCCTTCGTCGAACGCCTGATCGGCACGATACGCCGCGAATGTCTCGACCGGACGCTGTTCTGGACAGCCGCTGATTTGGAGCTGAAGCTCCTCGAGTTCCAACGATACTTTAACGGTCATCGCACGCACGAGGGGCTGGGAGGGCTGACGCCGGAACCGCGCACAGAGGAGGATCGCGCACGAGCGAGTGTCGGCAGGTATCGCTGGCGGCCCCACTGTCGTGGGCTGTATCAGACGCCGATCGCGGCATGACTGCGCGTGCGACGCCGGCTCAGAGGCAAGTCGGTACCTCGCGAGGTGTCGACCTATTGGACGCCACGCGGGCCCCTTGTCCCGGACTGAAACATCAGCGTGGAACGGATTTTGGCCAGGGCCGGATCACCGCAAAGACGGGTTCCGTTCAGGCGTGTTTGCGGCACGATTGGCAATTCGCCACCGACAGGGCGCTAAGCCCTACACGGGCCCGATCCGCGACCGCTCCGGCGAATAACCCGATCCCATACACCTCGCCCGAGGCAGTCTTTCCCGCAGTGGCCGGTCATCCTCAGAAGCGAAGCGACGAAGGACCTGCACTTGCTTTTTCCTAATGGTGTTTAGATCTGGGCTCTATCTTGCGGCGGTGATTGACTCCACCTGGATCGTCTTGGTCTTGGCGTCGAGCGCGCCTACGACGGTGACTTTCTGTCCCGCAAATCTTTCCGGCGCTTGCTGGTCGCTCAGTGTGTAGGCGTCTTTGCCGTCATAGAGCACGTACGAGGCGCCGTGGGCGCTGATGCAGGCCCGGACGCACGCGGCGTCCGTCGGCCCCATTCGCATCCGTGAATGATCGGCTCTGCTGCACTCGTCGTCCGTAATGGTGCCGGTGAAGGTCGGCTTGCTCTGCGGCGCGGACAACACAGCAACCGCTAGAAGACACACGATCAGACGCTTCATAACGACTTTCGAGACGCGGCCCGAGCTACGAGCGTGCGGACACAAAGGCGGCTTGTGCCGCCGCCTTTGTGTCTTTTGAGCGGACGCCGGGATCGCAGGATCATCGAAGGATCACCGAACAAACTGGGCCCTGTTATAGTCCCGGCAACATGATGTGGGCCTCTGACGTGCCCGGAAACATCACCCAGGAGCCGTTTGCGTCACGGACCTCCGGCAGTCCGACATCTTTCCCCGTTTTGTTCGGCATGGCGATAAACGAGTGCCGGACGGCGGTCGCCTCGCTGTTGCCCCAGAACTTATACCATATGGACCCGACTTCGGACATGATGCGCGTTCCGTCTTTCGCGGCGGCCGCAACCGCCCCGTCAATCTTTCCCCGATCGCTCGCCCCCGCCCCCCCCATCGCCGCGAGCTTTCGATTCTGCGCGACGCGCGGCAGATTGGCCTCGCTGCTGGTGCACTCCACCGAGAACGGCCGCTCTCCGGGCCAGCCGGTCAGGTCGTAGCAGACCATAAGGCTGGTGCCTTTCTTCAACACTTCATACGTAAAGTCCGGTTTCCACTTAATGACCGTGGCGTCCCTGGCCATAGCCGCGTTCGGAGCGGCGAGCAACGCCTTTTGGATGGGGTCTGTGGTCTGCGCCACCACATTGGTGGAAACCGCCAGCGCGCCGAGTACAAATAAAGAAATCAGTTTCATGTGGCCTCCAGTCGCTATGCTTCAAAATTTGGGTGTCGAAAACCCAGTGGGAGTATACTACAAGGCGCGTACTCTATTGAATTTTTCCGCCGACGGGCAGGCCGCTCGGTACGCGCTCGGGAATCGTCTTGTCGAAGGAGTCATCGCTCAGAGCCCTTAAAAACGCGATCAGATCCACGTCCTCCTCGTCGAAGTCCCCCAACTCGCGAACCAGCGGATCGAGCTCCTCGCTGCTGACGTTCGGGTTCCGGGAGCGCCCGGTGCGGGCGTCTTCATAGAACCCCACGACGGCGCTCAGCGTCCGGAACATGCCATTGTGCTCGTAGGGGCCGGTAAAGTTGAGGTTTCGCAGCGTCGGCGTGCGAAAGGCATAGGTGTTCTGCGCGCCATCGTCGGAGGCGGGCAGAGCGGGGTTGTCGGGCACGCCCATGACATGCAGTTTGTAATCGGAGAACATGGGCCCGTTGTGGCACTTGATGCACCCGACGCGCTCGAAGCGCTGCATTCCGCTGACCTGTTCCTCCGTCATGGCGCTGCGGTCGCCGCGCATGTAGCGGTCGAACGGCGAATTGTTGGCCAGCAGCGTGCGCTCGAACGCCGCTATCGCCCTGCCTAGGTTTTGCGCGTTGACCGGCTGTTCACTGCCGAAGGCCCCGGCGAACAGGCTCCGGTACTCGGCGTTGGCCTGGAGCGTCGCCACCACTCTCGCGACAGCCTCACCCCGCGGGTAGGTGTTCCCTCGCATTTCCTCATGCGACTTGAGCGGTTCGAGCGCCTGCGATTCGAGGCTCTTGACGCGCATGTCCCAGAACATCGGCGCAGTCACCGGGTCGTAGCTGCCCGATTGATCGCTGCCGCTGAAAGCAATGTTCAGAACCGTCGGACTATTGCGTTTGACGATCGGAATCGAACTGCCGGGCGCTTGCCGCCGGCTCTTGCCCAGGCCGATGCCCGTCACGCCGAGCGACAGGTCGCGGTCCTCCGCATAGCCGTTTTGGGGATGATGGCACGTCGCGCAGGCTACGTCTTGGGGTCCCGACAAAAGCGGGTCCCAGAACAGCAGCCTTCCCAGCGCAACTTTTGCTGGGGTCGTCGGGTTGTCTTTGGGCGCCTGCGGAGTCGGCGGCAGCGCCGATCCCATACTTTGTCCACCGGCGGCAACTCCCATGTAAAGGAATACGGCGACCGTAGCTGCTGCGACCAGCAGTCCGGTAAGGTGTTTCGCTTCGAACAAACGTCCACGGAATTGACTTTTCATCAATGTTGCCTCCTATCGCACGCGCTACTAAGGTTTGAGTATACTGCGAATGCGCTTCGCATGTTGAGCGGGCCAACACTTTGCTGTTTCGCTCGGTTCTTTCGCATTCGTTTCTCCTGCTATCCTACTTCGACGAGCGGCTGACGGCGCGGGAACAGGTCCACTGGGAGGTTGTGATGGCGCACGACCTGGTGCAATCGATGAATGATCGCAGACGTGAGTAGACTGAGGTTTCCACGGGACAATAGTAACTCGTATCCCGCGCTATTTCGGCCGAAGGGTTTACTCTTCGCTAATCTCCCTCAGTATTCGCTCCAACACTGGCAGACGCTTCCGATGCGGCCTCCTCTTGCCGCTACGCCAATCGCTGAGCGTCCGGCGTGAGAATGGCATGGCTTTCTCTGAGAAGCCAAGCGTGAAAGAATTGATCAGAGGCAAAGTTTTCGTTGCCCACTCATCCCGGCTGGGATCGAGTATCACCAGAGCGTGCTCTCGGCCCACACCAGCAGCTACGACCCGGCCTTCCAGCAGAGCGTGGCGGGGTTGACGCAGACGTTCCAGACGCTCGGCTCCGACGTGACGCACGCAACCCAGATGGCGCACCAGATGCTGTACGGAGCCATGCAGCGGCAAGCGGCGATGCTGGGCTACATCGACGCGATCTATATCTTCGCGCTGATCGCCGCCGTCATGGCCCCCGCCGCGTTCCTGATGCAGAAACCGGTAAAGGGAGTGAAGGCCCGGGGCGGGCACTAGATTCAGGTTCTAGTTCTCGCAAGGGAGTGGAGGTTCAAGTCCTCTCATCCGCACCAAAACTTCGGGTATAGCTATACGGCAGGCCAAAGTGCTACACCTACATCAAACGCGTTTATGCCAGCGAATGGCCGCTGGCATGTCCGATCACGTTTGGGATCTAAATGAGATCGCAGCAAGACACGGTCGTACCGTTCAAGGTCGATCCAAACACCGGGAAGCTAACGTCAACCGGCCAACCGATCCAGGTCCCCAAGCCCGTCTGCGTATTGTTTGTGAAAGTATAGCGGCCGCTCAATCGCAGTATCTTAGTAGTATCCTATAAGATATATGCGATCCCTGTCCGCATCTCTGTTGGGGCTTTTATGCACCTTCTCCGCGATCGCGGCGGACTTGCCCGAAGGCGCCGGTAAAGACGTTGTCGTCAGCGCCTGTACCACCTGCCATACCGCCGATCGCATTGTGGCACTCAAGCTTACCGAAGCAGGCTGGCGCATCGCCGTCCGCCAGATGATCGAAGAGGGAGCTTCGTTCAACCCCGGTGACATCGAACCGATCATTGCCTACCTGGTAAAGAATTTAGGCGCTCATGATACCCAACCCGTTAGCCGTGTTTCCACCGCGGCATCGAGTGCAGCGCCGCTATCGGGTCCCGTGAGCTTCAACCGCGACATCCGTCCCATCATGTCGCGCACCTGCTTTAGCTGCCATGGACCCGACGTCAGTTCCCGCATGGCCGATATGCGGCTCGATCTTCGCGACGAAGCGCTGAAACCGAAAGCTCGCGGCACTCCAATTGTTCCCGGCGATCCGGATCAGAGCGAAATCATCCAGCGCATATTTGCGACCGACGCGCGGGTGATGCCGCCTGCATCCGCCAACCGCACGCTGACGCCCACGGAAAAGGAAACCCTCCGCCGCTGGATCGCCGAGGGAGCACGCTACTAAGGGCACTGGTCGTATCAGCCCGTCGGTCTCGAATTCGTTGTCAGGCGGCGACTGGGAGCTGGACGAGGTCCCGGCAATGGCAGACCCAGCGCACATGGTTCAGGTCGGCAGGGACCGCCGTCTGTCCACTGGCGAAGGCCAGCGGCGTATGGCCCTCCAACGACGCATGGCGGCGTGCCGCATTGTAGTAAACCTGGAACTCGGCAAGCTTGCGCTCCAGATCACGGGCATTCCAGAACAGCACATGATCGAGAAATTCTCGCCGCATCGTCCCGATCAAACGCTCGACGAAGGGGTGTGACAGCGGCACGTGCGGCACGGTCTTGACTTCGTCGACCTCGAGAATCCGGAGGTTCGCCTTCCAACGGTGCGCCTCGAAGAGCGGATC
Source organism: Acidobacteriota bacterium (assembly GCA_003222455.1). Taxonomy (GTDB): domain Bacteria; phylum Acidobacteriota; class Vicinamibacteria; order Vicinamibacterales; family CAVVIG01; genus QHWF01. The sequence goes on along the minus strand of QHWF01000075.1, from coordinate 7,481 downwards.
ATGATCGGTGCTGAGATGCCGCGGTGTGTGCTGACCATGGATGGCGGCGTTGAACATGCGGCAGACGTCGGTGCCATTGACGGGACCACAATGCACGCCGATTCCGACGAGGCGACGGGTGAACTGGTCCATGACCACGAGCACCCAGTAGCTCCGGAGCACGATGGACTCGCATCGAAAAAGATCCACGCTCCACAGGCTGTCTCTCGTGTGTCCGATGAACGACAGCCAAGAGGGCCCGGTGCCGCCGGGGGCGGGGCGATAGTGTTTCGCCAGCACGCGATATACGACGTTCTTATCGATGTCGACCCCGAACGTGTGCGCGATGATGCGCGCAATCCGCGGACAGCCGAATCGAGGATTGCGGGACTTGAGCTCGACGATGGCCTGGATGAGTGCGTCGCTCGGCCCCTTCAGTCCTGGCCTCTTCCGGCACTGGCTCGACGAGAACAGCCGGCGGTACTTGCGATGCACCAACGCCTGATGAAACGCCAGGAACGTCGAGGGGCGCAAGCCGATGGCGACCTTCCGGATTCGCCCTGGACTAAGGAAGAGCGACGCCAATCCGCAAATCAGCCGGTCGCTCAGCGCGAGGTTCGGCGCCCGCTGGCGACCACGACGAAGAACGATCAATTGCTGCTTGAGCACGAGATTCTCGGCGATCACGGCTCGCACGCCACCGGGGCCACAGAGCTTCGCAGTCACAACGGCGAAGTGCAGCAAGGTGATCAGCAGGTTCTTCATGCGCGAGTCAGCGTAGGTCAGACGCCTGGCGCCACGCAACGTTGCTCAATCCGGGAATCAGCACGAGAATTGGCAATTCGAGACCCACGGGTTCACGTGTACGCGCCAGGCGTTACCGGGTACAAGCCAATCGCTCTCTCGGTACAGCCACAACCCGGACTTCTCACCCGGGGCGCGCTGTACCCACCATCCGAGGACTATCATTTCAAGCCGCTGAACGAGCACGTTCAGGTCTATCAATAACCGTTTCGCATCGTGCAAGACGTCCTGATCGACGCGTCACCGCAGGCGCAGACCTCGCTGAAGGACATGACGACGATGACGATCAAAGGTGTCCTCAACTACCAGGCGTGCGACGACAAGGTGTGCTTCACGCCCCAGATGGTGCCGCTCACGTGGACCGTGAGCCTTCGACAATTGGACCGCGAGCGCGCACAGCCGTGACCAGTCGGCGCGCGTTCCTCCATGCCGCGCTCGCCGGCGGCGCGTACACGATCGGAGTCGCTCGCGGCTTCGCCGACACTCAAGGAGACCGCCGCATGCCACGCGTCATCGTCTGTGACGTCAACGAGACCTTGTTGGACGTCGGCGCATTGGAGCCGCACTTCAAGCAGGCGTTCGGAGACGGTCGCGTGTTGCAGGACTGGTTTGCGAATGTCCTCCTCTATTCGGAAGTGGCAACGCTGGCCGGCCCGTACTCCGACTTCGCGAGCATCGGTGGGGCGGCGCTCGACATGGTGGCAAGTGCTCGCGACATCACGTTGTCGTCAGCCGACCGCACCCGCATTCTCCAGGGCATGCTGACGCTTCCGGCACATCCCGATGTGCGGGATGGTCTTCAGACGATGCGAGATGCAGGCCTAAGGCTCGTCACGCTGACGAACTCCGCGCCAGCAGCGGTCCAGCAGCAGCTGACAAACGCCGGCCTGAACGGCTTCTTCGAACGCTCGTTCTCGGTGGACACCGTGCGTCGCTTCAAGCCAGCCGCTGAGGCGTACCGATCGGTCGCAGACTCGCTTGGAGTTCCTATCGATCGACTCCGACTCGTGGCAGCACATGCGTGGGATATCGTTGGCGCGCTCCGTGCGGGATGCGCCGCAGCCTTCGTCGCCCGACCGGGGAAGGTCCTCTATCCGCTCGGTCCGAAGCCGGACATCACTGGACCGGATTTCCGGAGCGTCGCGAAACAGATCGTCGCGGCCGAATCTCGCCACGCCTGATCTCTGCTCGACCGGCGACTTATCGAATCGCGCGGCGGTGGCCGGCGGCGGAAGCTATCTTCCGGCTCGGGCGACGCTTCGTTGGTCCCGTCGCCTTCTCTTCGGCGACCCGCTCACCGCGAGACAACCACGTCCGGAGCGCGGCGGCTGTGTGGAAGCCGGGCGGCGAGACGTACACGAATCCCCTGAGCGGCCTGCCCGTGAAGTCCATCGGCCGAACGTGACGTCCGCGCATGATCACGTCGAATTCATCGTCGGCAACCCGCACCATCAGATCGCTTCCGACGATGCCGCAGCACATCCGACTGAGACAGAGGAAGGCGAGACCACCAAACATCTTGCGTTCGGTGATGTCGTTCCGGGTGCCGAACGCCTGGCGAATGCGATTCGCGAGCTGCTCGTCGTAGGCCATCAGGATCCGTTCTTCCGCTACTGGCGGTCGATGATCTGCTTGCCGTGATGGCGTGTATGGAGCTCCATGAAGCGCACGTAGTCCTCCACGGGCACGGCGCCGAAGATGGTCGTCCGCATCCGCTCGCCCTGGGAGGCGACCTGCCGGCAGGCCTCATCGAACTTCTGGTGCGCCGTCTCGAGGCGAGCGCGTCCCTCAGCCGGGGTCGCGGGCCCGCTCGCTGGATCCATCGCTTTGTTCGTCTTGGCCTTTGGAAATGCTGCTTTCCTCAGCACCCGCTTGAACAGGACGCCGCGGACGACCGGGTGAACCAGCGCAGGGAGCTTTGGGAACTTCGACGGACGGCCAGCGGCCATGTTCGCAGATTCCTCGAGCGATCGAGCCACGTGCTCCACGATTTGGCTCGGCGACCACTTGCCGGGCGCCCGTGACGAGGTCCAAGCCGCCCCAGTCCGTTCTCCTGCCACGATCAACTGGTCGATCGCTTCCTTGCTGGCCCCGAGCACTGCGTTGATGTCCGCCATCGCTTCCACTGTTGCCCGAAACAATGTTCAGCAATGTTACCTCTGCTTCGAGTCGACACGTCCGAAGGCCAACCGGACATCGTACTTGTCGTGATGACGCACCCACGCCATTGTCGACGGGAGGCCATCTTCGTCGCGGCCCTTCGGCGTGAGATCGAGCCACTGGTAGGCGCCGTTCATCGCGTCCAGGCCTCGGGCGTAGCACGAATACGTGTGATACACGACGCCGTCTTCGTCCCGGTAGAACACGCTCGCGCCGGGCGCCTCGGGCGCGCCGAACTTGCGGCGCTCGAAATTGTAGTCGACGTCGCCCCTTCGCTCGTCCTCGGTGAACGTCACATGGAAGTCGTGATTGAAGTCGGATCCAAACGACGACAGCCACGTGAACGTCCAGCCCATGCGGCGCTTGAACGCCTCGAGCATGGGGAGCGGCGCGCGCGAGATGGTGACCATGGTCACGTCCCGCTGCGCCAGATGCACGCCGATCCCGTCGTAGTTGTCGGCCCAGAACGAGCAGCTCTTGCAGCCGTCGCTCCAACCCGGATCGAACATGAAGTGGTACACGAGGAGCTGGCTCCGGCCCTCGAACAGGTCGCCGAGGGTCTGTTTGCCTTGTGGACCCTCGAAGACATAGTCCTTGTCGATCCGGACCCATGGCAACTCGCGCCGTTGCCGGCTGATCGCATCACGCAGCCGCGTCAGCTCCTTCTATTGCGCCAGCAGCGCCACTCGCGCTGTCGTCCACTCGTCGCGCGACACCACGCGCGGGCGCATCACCGAGCTCCGCCGGCCATGGCCGCGAACGGATTTTCATCCGCGGACGGGCCATACACCGACGGCACCGGCACATCGAGCAGCCGCAGGTACACCATCAGCTGTCCGCGATGGTGATACCAGTGGTTCAACATGATCGCGCGGGCGAACGCGACCCTCGGCATCGCCATCACTTCGCGTCCCCCACTCATCAGCCGCCAAGTAGCGCCCATCGCGGCGTCATCGAAGCCACCCAGGTGGTGTCTGGCCTTTGCGACGCTCGCGGTGAGCGCCGGCACGAGTTCGGCGGCCGTCGCCGCTTCCTGTTGCACGAACACCGGCGGCTCGGGGATCGTGTCCTTCGACGCGAGCTCGGCCACGTTGCCCGGCACCGTCGCGACATGCAGCGCGAGCTGGCCGAGCGACATCGACTTCGCGTGCGGCTTCCATCCAAGATGGGCCTGCGGGACGCGCTCGAGCACCCGACGAGTCGCGTGAGATTCCTGTTCAAGTTCCGCGAGCAGAGCGTCAATCATCGCCATCGAAATCTCCTTTACTCCCCACCGACGGCTTCCGCCGCCGTGCGCACGCGCGCGTGCAGTGCCGCCCAGCCAGACCCGAGGCGCGACCGATGATCCTCGGGGAACGGCCCCACCAGCGTGTGCGTGAATGTGATCTGTGTGCCGCCCTCAACCTCGGTCAGGCGGTACAACAGGTTCGAGGTCGCGGCTGTGGACATGAACAGCGGCCCCCAGATCTCCAGCAGCACGGGCCGCTTGATGCTCTGCACGAAGCCCCACAGGTGACCGTTGTCGCCGCCCAGATCGCGATACCAGCGGCCGCCCGGCCGTGGTTCGAGCATCATCGGCAGGGGCTTGCCATCGGGCGTCTCGTTCAACCGGCCCATCTGCGCAATCAGAGAGGCAAACGTTTTGTCGAGTGTCGCCCGCACCAGGATCTCCTCGGTGATGGTGAACGTGTCGCTGACCGGTGCCACTGTCGTCATCGCTCCTCCTCGGCGTGTGCCTTGATGCGTCGCAGCTGTCCGCGCCAGTACCGCGCGAACATGCCGCTCCAGTCGTGAATCGTGCGAAGTGTCTCTGCGTTGATCCGATACATCGTCCGCCGCCCCTCCCGCCGCACATACACCAGCCCCACGTCCCGCAGGACCTGCAGATGCTTCGACACCGACGGCTGCCCGAGCTCGAGCGCATCCGCGATGTCGGTCACCGATCGCTCGTCGCCGGCGATGAACTCGAGGATGTGACGACGGCGCGGTTCCGCGATCGCGTTGAAGGGGTCCGAGGTCGTCGAGGCGCGGGCCATGCCATGCTTATACATTCCGATATGAGCATATGTCAAGTTCGTCAGATGTCCGGATCCGTGTCCTCGCCGTCAATGGCCGTTCACAGTGCTGGTCGCGCAATCGTCAAAAGGACCAAAGAGAGCGTCACGCCTCTCGAGGAGACGACCATGCGCATGTTTGATGTCCAAGGCATTGAGATCCGAGCCCCGCGGCGTAAAGTGTTCGAGTTCGTGCGCGACCCCGGCAACCTGCCGCAGTGGGCTCACGCATTTACGTCGGCCGAGGAGGGTCAAGCCCGGCTCGCAACACCCGCCGGAGCGGTTGATGTGCGGCTCGGTGTCTCGGCTCATGCGGAGACCGGCACGGTAGACTGGCGGCTCGAGTTTTCCGACGGGAGCGTCGGTCTCGCGCAGTCGCGCGTGACCGAGACGACCCGCGGGACCTGTATCTACAGCTTCGTCCTCCACGCACCACCGATCGCGCTCGAGCAGGTAGAAGGCGCGCTCGAGGCTCAGCGCGCGACCCTGCAATCCGAGCTCGCGACGCTGAAGTCGCTACTGGAACGGTGATGACACAACCCGAGGCCCTGGAAGACGTCGCCCGACGGGCCGTCGATGGCGATCGCGACGCTCTCGACAGTCTGGTGAGAGATCTGCAAGGCGACGTCTATGGCCTTGCTCTGCGCATGCTGTGGAACCGCGAGGATGCGGAAGATGCAACGCAAGAAATCCTTGTTCGTGTGGTGACGCGGCTCGCGCAATTCGATTTCCGCAGCCGACTGAAAACCTGGGTCTACCGGGTCGCCGTCAACTACATCCTCGACGTGAAGAAGAGCCCGATGGAGCGTCTGCATCTGACCTTCGACCGGTTCGCCGAGGACCTTGCCGATGGCATGTCCACGGACGGGCCGATGGACGCGGAGCGGTCGCTCCTTGTCGAGGAGGTGAAAATTGGATGTACGCTCGGCATGCTCCAATGTCTCGACCGGCCGCACCGCCTCGCCTACGTGCTCGGCGAGATCCTGGGAATGTCAGGGCCGGAGGCGGCTGACGCCCTGGAGATCGCCCCCGACGTCTTTCGCAAGCGCCTTCAACACGCGCGCGCAGTCATCCTGTCGTTCACGCGTTCGTACTGCGGGCTGGCGTCAGACACAGCCGCGTGCGCCTGCAACCGCCGTGTTCCGGCAGCGCTGCGCGTCGGAAGAGTTCGATCCGATACCTTCGACTTTGCAGCAACCGCTTCGTCTTTTCAGGAAGCTCGCGCGATCGTTCGTCAAGTGGACGAGGCAAGATGGGCGCTCGAGGTCCACCGAACCAATCGTCCTCGCGCCTCGTCGGTCGACGTCGCCCACTGTCTGGCCCGGGCACTCGACCCGCAGCGTGACTGATCGGCGGAGGACTACTCGCCCTTCAACTCGGCTGCCGTCGGCCGTCGCCTGGCGCCACGCCGCACATGCACCACGCGCACGATGCTGGCGTTGTGGTCAACCGTGAAGAAGACGCGGTACACGTGAGGCTTTCGGCCGTAGCTGAGTACCCGAACGGGGTGATCCGGGTCGCTACTCTCAGCCGCAACCGGACAGCGTTCCGGATGCTGGTCTAGCGAGAGAACGGCCCGCTCGAGACCGTTGAACCACGTGGCACCCTGCTGAGGCGCCCGCTCGACGACCCACAGGTACAGGTCCTCAAGGTCAGCTTCCGCGCTCCGCGCGATGTCAACGCGGTATGCCATGCTTCCGGCGCAGCCGATCGAACGCCTGGCGCGCGGGCTTCGTGCGACCGGCCTTTACATCGGCCAGCCCGCGCTGAATCCCCTCGATGGCCTCCACTCGGTCAAGCAGCGCCTGGTAGGCCTCGGCATCCTGCACGACAAGCTCCGCCTTCCCATTGATGGTCAAGACGAGGGGATGACCCGTCTTCCGAAGACGATCGAGCAGCTCGCCGGTGTTCCGCTTGAAGTCACTGAGCGATCGAATGTCGTTGGCAAGATCAAGCATGAGGGACCTCATCAAATTCGCATCGAATATGATGATTATACGGTGTCGGCGCGCCATCAATCCGGGCGATGCCCTGTCCCCACGATTGTCCCTGCGAGGCGCCAAAACAGGCCCTCCAGAGCCAACAGGAGCCAAATCGCTCGACCCGGGAAGTCATTGAAACGGTTGGATTTGTTAGGAAAATCGACGATGGTCGAGAGGCGGACTTCCGTTTAGCAAACCGCTGCGCGATCACGCCCGCCGTTGGAGCCATGTCGCATCAATTGGGTGCCACGCTCGGGTGCCACGCTATCACACCAAAATCGGGTGCCACGGTGGGTGCCACGCTCAACACGAAGGCGCGTGACGGATGGAGACGGAACGAGAGACCACAACATCTAGCAGTGGTCTCTCGACCTACGGTTTTACTAGTGGATGTTGGCGGGGTCGACGGGACTCGAACCCGCGGCCTCCGGCGTGACAGCCCGGCGTTCTCAAACGCTGCGCGACAAATCCCCGCTATGCTTGGGGATCGCTGAGAAGTCTT
>QHWF01000584.1 GCA_003222455.1 Acidobacteriota bacterium | reverse complement strand
GACTCGCTTGAACGGCAATCGGGCGCTAGCCGAGATCGCCGACACGGGATCGGGCATCCCGTCCGAGCACCTGGCCCGCATCTACGATCCGTTTTTCACCACCAAGGCGATTGGCCAGGGCACCGGCCTGGGTCTGTCCATTACGTACGGGATCGTCCGCGACCACGAGGGAACCATCCATTGCGACAGCGCGGTAGGTCAGGGGACCCGCTTCATCATCTCCCTGCCTGTCGCGGTTCAGGAGCAGCGCAGTGCCAGGGGATGATCCCGGCCGCGCCGGCACCAGCAGAACAGAGACAGCCATGGCTTCATCTTCACGAAACGGCACCATCCTCGTCGTCGACGACGAGGAGATCATGCGTGAGATTCTCGAGACGCTGCTGACCCGCCAGGGGTACGACGTGCGCCTCGCCTCGTCCGGCGCCGAGGGGCTGGAGCTGGCCCGTGCGCTGCCCTTCGACGCGGCCGTCGTCGACATCATGATGCCGGGCATGGACGGCATCGCCACGCTCGACGAGCTCAGGCGGATCGACGAGGATCTCGCCGTGATCATCCTCACGGCATACGCCTCGGTCGAAAGCGCGATCTCGGCGATGAAAGCGGGCGCGTTCGATTACGTGACCAAGCCGTTCAAGAACGACGAAGTGCTCGTGGTCGTCCGCAACGCGATGGAGCGGCGGCGGCTGGTGCACGAGAACCGCAACCTGCGACAGAACATTCAGGAGCGGTATCACAAGTTCGCGAACATCATCGGCCGCAGCCCGCGGATGCGGCAGGTGTTCGACCTCATCATCCAGGCGGCGCCAAGCCGTTCGACCATCCTCATTCAGGGCGAGAGCGGGACCGGCAAGGAGCTGGTGGCCAGGGCGATCCACGCGAACTCCTCGCGATCGGATCGCTCGTTCGTCACCGTCAATTCGGGCAACCTGCCGCCGGACCTGCTCGAGTCGACGCTGTTCGGGCACGTCAGGGGCGCGTTCACCGGAGCGGTGTATCCGAAGAAGGGCATGTTCGATCTCGCCGATAAGGGCAGCATCTTCTTCGACGAGATTGGCAACGTGCCGATCGAAACGCAGGCCAAGCTGCTGCGCGTGATTCAGGAGCGCGACTTCATGCGTCTGGGCGGCATGGAGACCATCAAAGTCGACGTCCGCATCATTGCGGCCACCAACGTCGACCTGCGGCAGATGATGGAGGAGGGGAAGTTCCGCGAGGATCTGTTCTACCGCCTGCACGTCATCTCGATTCAGCTCCCGCCGCTGCGCGATCGCAAGGACGACATCCCGCTGCTCGTCCACCATTTTCTCGAGAAGTACGGCGAAGAGAACCGCAAGCGCGATCTGGAGCTGGCCCCCGATGCGCTGGATCTGCTCACTGAATACGACTGGCCGGGCAACGTGCGCGAGCTCGAGAACGTCATCGAGCGCGCGGTGGTCCTCACCGGCGGAGCACGCATCGGCATCGAGCTGATTCCGGATCACGTGCGGAAGGCGCCGAATTTTCAGGTGCCGCCGTTCGTCGTTCCGCCGGAAGGGATCTCGTTCAAGGACGTCATCACCGATTTCGAGAAGCGACTCATCGAGTCGACGCTGGAAGCGGCGGGCGGCGTACAGAAGCGCGCCGCCGAGCTCCTGCACATCAAGCCGACGACGCTGAACGAGATGATCAAACGATACGAGATCCGCCCGCGGCGCAAACGCCTCACCAATGGCAACGGGCACGAGGTCGATCGCGCCCCGGAGCCGGGCGAGAGCATCCCTCGAGAATCACTGAATCGGCTCATCGAAGAGGTTGTCCCCCTCGATGAGACGCTGGAACGCAAAGGTCGGGAAGGCCGCTAAGACCTGTTTTTAGCCGTGCCACGACGATCAACGCAGAACTCGCGGAACCCGCAGAGAAAACCGGTTGGTTTTGTTCTGCGAGTTCTGCGGTTTCTGCGTTGAATGTCGTGCGTGTGCCGGTGTCAGTTAGCGCGCGTTCTTCACCTTCGCGAAAATCCGCTCGTACTTGCCGAGCACGACATCCCACCGATAATGGTGGCGCACGTACTCGCGTCCGTTCCTTCCCAGGCCGGCGCGGAGGCGGGCGTCGCCCATCAGCAGCTTCAGACATTCCACGAACTCGTCGCGGTCCGCGTAGTACAGCCCGCCATGGCTGCGGACGCAGTGCTCGACGAGCACCGGGCTTCGCGCGTTGGCGAGAATCGGCGTGCCGGCCGACAGCGCCTCCAGCGCGAGAAGCGACAGGCTCTCGTACGGCGACGGGCAGGCGACGACCGTCGCCGCTTCCAGCGCCTGCAGCCGCTCGCGATCCGACAGGAGGCCGGCGAAGCGAACGAACGGCTCTTCCGGCAGCGACATCAGCTTCACGCCCATCAGCGTGAGCGTCGCATCGCCCCCTTCTTTCACGTACTCGCTGAAGTACTGAATCAGCTCTTCGCAGCCCTTCCCGGGATCGATGCGGCCACCGTACAGCAGGATCGGCCCGTACAGGCGATGACGCCGCCGGAACACCGCGCCGCGCTCGAGCAGATGCGATCCAGACTCCCGGGACGGGCCATCTCCCACCGACGCAGACGACGAGTCGGCGTGCGCCTCGGGGTCATCCGATTCAGCCGCATCGGCCGGTTCGTGTTCCGTCCGGCGCGGATATCGCTGCTGCTGCGGCATGTCAACCCCGACGCCGGTGATCTCTTCGAGCAGCGGCCGGTCGGCGAACCGGCCCTGGACGAACTGTCGCTCGCTCTCCGTGAGATAACACAGCGCGGCGGGCTTGCTGAACACGTCCTTGAAGATCTCGAGCCCGATCGCCGGTTCGTCGTGCGCGGTCGGCACGAGCACGCTGCGCTGTGGCGCAACCTCGAGTCCCAGAACGGTCGGCGCGTACAGATACGTGAAAAACATCAGGACGTCGTACTGCTGGTGATGCCGCCGCAGGTACTCGATCAGGCCGGGACACCAGGGACCCTGCAGCTTCAGCCACTCCATTTCATCGGCGCGGCTGTGGTCGTTCCGGTAAATCCATTCAGCGTGCCGGTTGAACGCGGCAATATCGCGCGTGCGCGCGTTTGCGAAGCGCCGGACGGTGACGCCGCGGACGCGATCGGTGCCTTCGGCGTACTCGTTGTTCCAGGTGACGTAGTCGCGCGCGCAGGTGGTCAGCACGTCAACCTCGTGCACGCCGACGAGGCGCTCGGCGAGGAGACGGCACAGGTGCTCGGATCCGCCGAGCACGTCGGCGCCGTAGCGCTGGATGATGAAGGCGACTTTCACGTCATCTACCTAGGAGCGCGTCTGAGTAATGACAGCCTACTACCGAGCACACGAACGTCAGCATCCTCCGTGGTTGCTACATTTTTTGCCACGAAGACACGAAACCACGAAGAAAGCCCTTGGGTACATTCTTCGTGCGTGCTTCGTGTCTTCGTGACTTCGTGGTTGCATTTTGGTGGCCAAGATACGCGACTGATTACCCGGATATTGCTCCAAGCAGTCACTAATTCCCAATTGCTAACAGCGCGCGTTTGAGGAACCGCGTCAGCACCCAGCCATCGACGTACTTGAACGGGATCTTCCCCGTGCTGTAATGGCCGCATCGAAGC
>QHWF01000583.1 GCA_003222455.1 Acidobacteriota bacterium | reverse complement strand
CAATCATCCTCTTCCTTACAAAGCGCCCTTTTGTACGCTTGCCTTTGGTGTCCAATCAACGAACGAGCCTCTCGAGTTGGCCAGAACCATTGGTCACGGCTGGTTGTTGAGCAACTTGGACTCCAGAACCTGGTAATCGTCGACTTCGAATGGAATCAACAAGTTACGGGAAGGCCGGCTTCGGGACGGCGACCTTTGTCCATCGTGAGCCCGTCTAAAGTCGCCTTCTCCGGTAACTTCTGGGCCCTGTCAGATTTCCAGGCCGCCGCCGCGTCGCCTTGCCAGCCAGATTTCAGGACCAATCTGGCTTCCGCGCACAACCTGGTCGAGAAGCCAGATTCTTTATATGTGGTACTACAAGCGCCTTCCCGACGGTCTCGTGATCCGCTTCAGCGCATCTGCTTTCCGACGCTCGACGATGCGCAGCGGTTCAAGGCGGCGCACTATCTGAAACATGTGGAGCTGTTCGAAGATGGCCAGTTCGTCGTCCTCGATGGCGACCGCGTTGTCGGCGCCACGAGCACCATCCGGGTCCAATTCGACTTCGAGCATGTGGATCACACCTTCGCCGACATCATCCAGGGCGGCTGGCTGACGTCGCATCAGCCGGCGGGTGGGTGGCTGTACGGCGCAGACATGAGCGTAGCTCCCGATTATCGCGGGCGTGGATTGGGCACGGCCCTGTATGCCGCCCGGCAGGAAACGGTCTGGCGACTTGGGCTCCAGGGCCAGGTGATCGCCGGCATGATCCGTGACTACGGCGCGGTGAAAGATCGACTGCCCGCCCAGGAGTATTACCGAGGCGTCGTCGAAGGCCGCATCAGGGACTCGACGCTCTCGATGCAGCTCGGCGTGGGCTTCGAGCCCAAAGCGCTGCTCGCCAACTACCTGAACGATCCGAGCTCTGATAATTACGGCGTGCTCCTGGTCCTCGATGCGGCAAAGGACCTGCCGGGCGCCTCACGGAAACTGGCCATGTCGTACATTCGACTGCAGACCGACGTTCCCGGACCGCTGGCGCGCGAGATGCTCGCCCGCCGTGCCGCAGCCGCACCGGCCGGCCTCGGCCGAGCCACGGACGTGGTGGTCGAGCGCGCGGACGGCGGGCTCGTGTTCGACGTCGATGGGAATACGTTCATCGATCTGGCCGGCGGCATCGGCATGCTCGCCGTCGGACATTCACCGGCGCCGATCGTCAAGGCCATTCACCAGCAGGCGGCGAAGTACATCCATCCCTGCGCGCTGGTGACGACGTACGAGCCGTATGTCCGGCTGGCGGAGCTCCTGAACGAAGTCACGCCCGGAACGTTCAGCAAGAAAACCATTCTGGCCAACAGCGGCGCCGAGGCTGTCGAGAACGCCGTCAAGCTGTCGCGTAAGTACACTGGCAGACCGTCGATCATCTGCTTCGAGGGCGGCTATCACGGGCGGACGCTCCTGACCCTGAGCCTGACGAGCAAGTACGGGCTGTTCAAGAGCGGCTTCGGTCCGTTCGCGCCGGAAATCGTCCGTCTGCCGCTTCCGTCCGTGTATCGCACACCTCGAGGCCTGACGGAAGATGAATACGTCGGATTCGGTATTCGCCAGCTCGAGACGGCTCTGGTCACGCAGGTGGATCCGACGGCCGTTGCCGCGATGATCATCGAGCCCGTGCAGGGCGAAGCGGGGTTCGTTCCGGTACCGTCCCGATTCCTCAGGCGCATCCGTGAACTGTGCACCGAGCATGGCATCGTCATGATTGCCGATGAAGTGCAATGCGGCATGGGTCGCACCGGCCGTTTGTTCGCCGTCGAGCACTACAACGTCGTGCCTGATCTGATCGTCATGGCCAAGTCGCTCGGAGCGGGCATGCCGATCGCCGCGGTGACCGGCCGGGCGGAAATCATGGATTCGGCGCACCTGGGAGGGATTGGGGGCACTTATGGCGGCAGCCCGGTGGCGTGCGCCGCGGCGATTGAAGCGGTGACCATCATCCGTCAGCCGGCCTTCCTCGCGCACGCGCGCCGACTCGGCGACGTGATGCGCGAGGTGATGGACGGGTGGAAGGCACGCTGGCCGATTGTCGGCGACGTTCGTGGCCTCGGGCCGATGATGCTGGCAGAGTTCGTGCTCGATCGCGAATCCAGGGCGCCGGCGACGCCCGAGAGCACGCTGAAGATCGTCCGCGCCGCCGTGTCGAATGGCGTGGTGGTGATGCGGGCCGGTTTGTACAGCAACTGCATCAGGCTGTTGCCGCCGCTGAACATGCCGGAAGACATGCTGCGCGAGGGGCTTGCCGCTCTCGGCAGTGCGATTGAAACGGCCGCGCGTGCCTCCGGCTAGCAGGTCGCTGAAAAAGGCGCCGACCTGAAGTTAAAACTGAAAAGCTAAAACAGAAAAGTGCGATTTTCCGCCTGCTTTTGACTTTTCTGTTTTCACTTTTCACTTTAGGCCGGTTTTTCAGCAGCCGGCTAGACTGGCGGCGACGATCAACACGTTGATCGTCGTGCCGTGTTGCGGCGTCCGTTGGTCGGACACGCGCCTGGATCCCGCTGTTCCCGAGGTGAGAACGCGTGCTGAATTTGGCGCTGTACAACGGTGTGGTTCTCACACAGGCGGCGCCGACAAGCGCATCGGCGATCGGGATCGAGGATGGCCGGGTGGCGCTGGTCGGCGACGACCACCTGGTGCTCGACGCCGCGGGATCATCGACGCGGCGCATCGATCTCGGCGGCCGCAGCGTCGTTCCCGGGTTCAATGACGCGCATGCCCACATCTGGAAAATCGGGCAGCTGCTCACGACGCTGCTCGATCTGCGCCGCGTCGCGAACATGGAAGAGCTGGTCCATGCCGTCGAACAGTTGGCGGGGCGGTTGCCGGCAGGCGCGTGGTTGCAGGGTCGCGGATACAACGAGGCAGCCATGCGAGAACGGCGGCCGCCCACCCGCCAGGATCTCGATCGGGCCGCACCGCACGTTCCGGTCGTGCTGACACGCACGTGCGGCCACATCTGCGCCGTCAATACCGTGGCGCTCGAACGCGCTGCGATCGGCATCGACACGGCGGCGCCGGTCGGCGGGGTCATCGAGCGCGACGATCGCGGCCGGCCGAACGGTCTCCTCCACGAGACTGCGATCGGGTTGATCAAACGGGTGATGCCGGTGCCGACCGCCGGCGAGTACGCCGCGATGATCGTGGCCGGTCTCCGCCATCAACTGTCGGTAGGCATCACTTCATCGTCCGATTGCGGCGTGACGCCGGAGATCCTGGCAGCGTACCGCGCGCTCGACGCCGCGTCCGGACTGCCGGCCCGGGTCAACGTGATGCCGCTTCGTCGCGTCGACGGCGTGTCGTCGCCGGTTCCGCTCCCCGAACGCTTCGTCTCGCACATGCTTCGGGTGGACACGGCCAAGTTCCTCGCCGATGGCGGTCTCAGCGGTGCGACGGCCGCGCTCAGCGTCAACTACCGTCATGCACCGCAGAGAGGCGTGCTGCGCTTCGATCGGGACGAGCTCCACGCATTGTGCCGCGAGACACATGCGACGGGCTGGCGGATCGCCACCCACGCCATCGGCGACGTGGCGATCGAGCAGGTGCTCGACATCTACGAGTCCCTCGGGGCACATCCGCGCGGGCTGGCGCATCGAATCGAGCATCTCGGCCTGCCCGATGCGACTCAGCTGGGCCGCGCCTCGAGGCTCGGGCTGATTGCCGCGCCCCAGCCGATTTTCATTCACAGTCTTGGACGGAACTTCCGCCACTATCTTCCCGACGCCTTCCTGCCTCGAACGTATCCGATTCGGGCCATGCTGGACGCCGGTGTGCGAGTCGCGTTGTCCTCTGACGCGCCGGTTGTCGAAGACGACACCCCGCTGGCCGGCATGATGGCCGCCCTCGTGCGTCGTGACCGTGACGGGCAGCCAATCGCTCTCGAGCAGGCGATTACGGCACGAGAAGCTCTTTATGGCTACACGATGGGGGGTGCGATCGCCAGCGGCGACGAGTCGAATCGCGGCACGATCGAACCTGGTAAGTGGGCGGACCTCGCCGTGCTGTCCGGCAACCCGCTCGCGGTTGATG
>QHWF01000582.1 GCA_003222455.1 Acidobacteriota bacterium | reverse complement strand
AATCGAGCACCTCCAGTTGAACACCATCTTCGACGGTGACGAATTGCACCTGATGCTTCGAAGGGTCGCGCCAGGAATTTGATTCTTGCGCGCGCGCCGGCGACACAAACAAAACAATCACGAACGCGCAACAGAACGCCATACCCATGCGGCTGGTCAATGGTGCTCGACGTTTCATATGAACTCCCTGACCGACCCGACCCACCTGACGGACCCGGGCTGGCCGCATCGCCGCATGGTCGTGTACCGTCGAGACAACAGAGGAAACGGAGGAAACGGTAAAACACAGAGGAACGGAGGAACGGAGACGAAACGGAGAAAATCAATCGGTTTCTCCGTTTCTCTGTTTCTCTGTGTTAATACCGTTTCCTCCGTCCCCTCCGTTTCCTCCCTCCGTTTCCTCCCTCCGTTTCCTCCCTACGGCAGGTCGATTGCGACGACTTCATGATCAAGGATCGACGGGACGGTCACGTCGACGTAACCGGGCGATTGCTCGACACGCGGCGGTCGTTCGCCGACGAGCAGCTGTACGCGGCCCGGCCGGGCTTCGTCTGGCAGCTTGACGCGCACACGCTGCTCGGGCAGCGGTAAGAGCTCGCGAAATGGGCCTTTCATCATCATCGGGTTCGTGAGGTTCACCAGGTGCACGGTGAGCGACTGTTTCTGCCGCCAGATGGTCACGTCGAGCAGGCCCGGACCCGTTACCGTGACCGGAGGATCTTCGTTCGCCGCCCACGCCACCGCGTTCGCGAGCAGCCGGCCGTGGTCCACCGACATGACTTCCCAGAACACGCGATCGATGTCCCACGGAAAATACACGACCCGCCCGCGGCCGATCTCGCGCAGAAAGACCTGCGGCGCACCGGTGCGCTCGGTCCGCGGATACACCATTTCCATCGGCAAGTCGGGATAGGACGGGATGAGCGTGAGCGGTTGCGCCACCAGCGGGCCGGCCGGCGCGACCTCGACCCGCCAGACCCCGTTGATGATTCTCGGCGCATCGTCGAGTCCGTTGAGGAGCGGGTGGACGCGGCCGCCGGCTTCGCGCTCGAGCCGCAGATACGAATTGCGCATCGGCCCTTCGACCGTCCCGGCGAATCGCGCACCAAACAGACCCGCCAGGCCGAAGTCACTGCGGCGCTCGCCTTGCTCGTCGTACAACGACGTTTCGTAAGTGGCCACGACGCTTCCGCCACCTTCCACGAAGCGAAGGATCTGATCGCACTGGCGGAACGAGAGGCACGCGATGTTGGGCAGGATCAGCAGCTTGAACGGGCGCAGCCGCTCGGGGTCGAGCAGGCGATCGTGGACCATCTCGAACGGCACCCGTGCCTCGACGAGCGCGTGATAGAACCCGAGCGTGTGATCTTCAACTTTCTCCCGCGCGCGCTCGCCGCCGTAAAGCGCCGCCGTCTGCTGTGAATACACGAGGCCGACACGTGCCAGCGGCCGCTCGTTGCGCAAGTAGCGCTCGACGCGGTGGTGCCACGCGTAGATCCGCTCGACGCGGGCGAGCCAGCGCGTGTCGTAGAGCGTGCCCGAAAACTTCGTGAACCACGGACGCAGTCCGTTGGCTGCGCCCTCGGCGACCCAGGCGCGCAGCTCGGCCTCGCTCTGGACGGAATCCTTCCACCGATAGGGCTCCTCGATGCCGACGCTGAAAATCCCGCCGATCGGTTTCGAGCCGAGCGCCGCGCGGTACTCCTTGGCGTTCTTGCCATTGGCCCATATCGGCATGAGCCCCTGTCGCGCCTGGCGATCGGCGAAGAGGATGTCGGCCAGGTCGCCGACGGTCGTCATGTCGAGCGGACTGAGCGCGCCACCGCCGGCGTTCGCGATGAATCGCGCCTGCGGTCTGACGGATCGGATTTCGTGGTCCCACAATCGCCACAACTCGAAGAGCCGGTGCTCGTGCCATGCGAGGTACGCCCGCCGCGCCGGATCGCGTGGATCGTTCGTGCGCGGCAGGGCCAGCCCGCTGGCGGCGCGGAAGTTGAGCTGGCAATGCTCGCAATAGCACATGCCCGACCCGGACCATCGGTTGCCGAAGATGCCGTCCACGTCGTAACGCGTGACAATCTCGCGATGCACCTCGGTCATCAGCTCGAAGTTGTACGGACCGAGCGCGCACGTCACCCACAGCTCGGGCGACGCCCAGTGGCGCCGCTTGCGCCCTTCGGCGTCGACAGCAATCCAGTCCGGGTGCGCGTCGTAGACATCCTGATGCGCCGCATGGGGATCGGTTCGCGCAATCACGACCATGCCGAGCGCTCGAGTGCAGCGCGACGGTCGTCGGGTAATACGCAACCACGCCGCCGGCACTCAGGCAGGCGGCGTCCGCATGGATCCGCCGAAAGTACTCGAGCCAGAACGCGGGGTCGTAACGGCCGGGATCGTTCTCGACCAGGGTCAATTGCGCCCAGCGCATCGGCCGATCGAACCACTCCGCATCCGCGATGCCGGCGGCGTCGGCGCGCATGGCCAGGCCGATCCCGGCCATCGCGGACCCGACGACGAATTCACGCCGCGAGATCGTCTCAAGTCTCAAGTCTCAAGTCTCAAGTCCCAAGTCCCAAGTCCCAAGTCTCAACTCTGTCTGAGACTTGAGAGTTCAGCCTCGAGAGTTGAGAGTTGTAGCTCTAAAACATGTATTTCGTCGCCAGCTGAACGACGCGCGATCCAACCTTCCCGGTCACGAGTCCGAACGACCCGCTGTTCGGGTTGCCGTTTGCCGTATCCCAGTTCGGGTGGTTCAGCACGTTGAACGCCTCGACGCGGAATTCAACCCGCTGGGCGTTTTTGATCGGCACGCTCTTGCGCAGGCCGAAATCGAGATTCCACGTGGGCGGATTGCGAAGCAGGTTGCGTGGCTGCACACCGAACGTGCCCGCGGCCGGCCGGGCGAACGCGGCGGAGTTGAACCAGGCCGCGGTCGATTCGAACGCGCCCCGCGTAATCGTCGGATCGCCAATCAGGTTCCAGAACTGACTGCCGCTGCCCGGGCCGACACCGGCGAAGTCGTCGTTGCTGCGGACCGAGAACGGCGAGCCCGATTGATACTGATAGACGCCCGTGATCTCCCAGTGGCCGAGCGCCCGGTTCAGCGCACTGGCCGTTCCGCGGCCGAACGGCAGCTCGTAAATCCAGTTGGCGATCAGCACGTGCGTGCGATCCAGGTCCGAGATGCCATAGTACGCGCTGTCGTCGTACGAATTCGGCAGGATATCGGTGAGCGAGGAGGCGTTGTCTTTCACCCGCGACAGCGTGTAGCCGATGCCTGCGTGCAGGCCGTTCGACACGCGCCGCTCGACGCTCACCTGCAGCCCGTGGTACCGCGACCGGCCGGTGTTCGCGGCGAGGCCGATCACCCCGAAGCCGCGGTACGGCCGCAGCGCGTTCGGGTTGATGCCGGGGTTCGCCTGAATCGTGCCCGGCTGCAGCTGATTGATGTTCACTTTCCTCTGGTTGTGCGCTGCCCGCCGGCCCACGTAGGCGACTTCGACGGTGGTCGACCACGGCAATTCGCGCTCGACGGTCACGTTCCAGTTCCACGCCTGCGGGACGTCGAAGACTGGATCCTGCATCGTGACGATCAGGGGGAAGTCGCGCCTGGTTGTCCCGCCGGGTGTGTCGATCGAACCGTTGACCACGGTCTGCTGCACCTGAAACGGCGGATTGCCGCCGAGCGCCGTATCGCGATTGATCATCGTCCGGTTGTAGAACAACCCGAGCCCGGTGCGAAAGGCGGTCTTCTGATTCACCGCGTAGGCGAGACCGAGTCGCGGCTGAAACAGGTTCTTGTGCGTTTCGGCCAGACCGTCGGGAAGCCCGTGGCGCAGCCGATCGAATTCGCCCGTCTGCAATTGCGGGATGCGATCGCGTCCCGCCTCCGGCGCCTGAGTGCCGGGCAGCACGATGCCGTTGAATCGATCGCCACCCGTGATGAAGCCGCCCTGCGGATCCACTTGTGCCGCTCGGGCGGGATCGTAGAAGGCGGGATCGAACATCGCGATGTTCCCCCAACGGCTGTGCCACGGCGGCCACAACGAGTACCGCACACCGGCTTCGACCGTCACTTTCGACCCGACCTTCAACGTGTCCTGAGCAAAGGCGTCGAACGCCGTCGCCACCCAGGGCGTATACGCCTTCGTGCCGAGCTCGGTGTAGTCGTTGAAGTTGCCCAGGATCGTGTTGGCCAGCGCGAGTCCGGTCGACTGAGGGTGTCCGGCGTCGAGAAAGCGGACCTCGCCGTTTTGTGTGTTCGTGGTCCCCTGGCTCGCCGTCGTGAATTGGATGAAATCGTTCTGGCCGGATCGTTCGATGACGATGCCGAATTTCGTGGCGTGGTTGCCGACGACTTTGGTGACCGTGTCCGACCACGTGTAGACGAAGCCGGCCCACGCGCCCGGGTATGGCCCGGCGTCGAGCGTCGACAGCCCGGTGATGCGGATGGTCGGAATCTTCTGATCGGCCAGCTTCGTGCCCGGGAACAGATAGGGAAAGGTGACCCCGTACGTGGCGCGATCGCACCGCACGCCGCAGTCGGGCCACATGTCGATGGTTCCCTTGCCGTCCGAATTCGCCGAGAAGGTGAACTCGTTCAACAGCGACGAAGACAGAATGCTGTTCAGGCTCACCGACCCCAGCCGGTTCGGACGCGACCAGAGCCACTGCACGCGGTCGAGCGCGATGAACGGATCGTTGAACGTCCAGGGAGTATGGCTGCCCCGCACCGTGAGGCGCTGATTGGGCGTCGCGACGTAGTCGAACTTGAACGTGTCCTTGCGAAGGTCCGAGAACCGCGGCTGCGTCCCAATCCAATTGTTCGTGCCTTGAGCGAAACCGGGTGTTGGCAGGGGGAACACGTTCAAGAGCGCCTGGCCATTGGCGCTGATCCGGTCGGCTGGAATGACGTTGTTGGGAAACGGCCGGCCGGTCAGCGGGTCGTTGATGGTCCGCGCGCGTGCGAAGAACGAGTTACCCGGATTCAGCAGCTCGCTGAAATCCCCTCGGCGCATCGCCGCGGTCGGGACGGTCGCGGTGGCCGTCAACGTGTCGCGCCGCCGGATCCATTCTTCGCCCCAGAAGAAGAACAGCTTGTTGCGGCTGGCATTGAAGCCCCCCGGCAACAGAACGGGACCGCCAAGATGGAACCCGAACTGGTGAAAGCTGAAGGGATCGGGCCCGTTCGAAAAGCGCGGATCGCCGCTTTTGTTCCGGACCCAGCTATTCGCGTCGAGTGAGGCATTGCGGTAATTCTCCAGGCCGTCGCCATGGAACTGTTGCGTCCCGCTCTTGGTGACGAACCGGATCTGCCCTGCCGACGATCGCCCGTATTCGGCTCGGTAGCTCGCCGTCAGAATCTGGACCTCGTCGACGGTTTCCACGTCCTGTGCGCCAAGCATCGAGCCCGACGAACGCGTGCGGGTCGCAACCGCGCCGTCCACCATGACGACATACTCATCGTCCCGCGCGCCATTGATGCTGAAGCTGCCGTTACTGACGCTGTCGGGGTCGAACGTGCCGATCGTGCCGCCGCGAACGCCGGGTTTCAGTGACGCGAGATAGATCGGATTGCGGCCGTTGAGCGTCAGCGCCTGAATCTGCCGCGTGTCGATCGTGCGAGCCACCTGCGCCGTCGTGGTCTGCACCTGGCTCGGCGACGCTCTCACTTCGACGGTTTCCTCGAGGCTGCCAACTTCGAGGACGCCGTCCACCGCCATCTGACTGGCGGCGCTCAGTC
>QHWF01000581.1 GCA_003222455.1 Acidobacteriota bacterium | reverse complement strand
TGTAGGGGCTGTCGCCCTCGAGCTCGAACCACGACCCGACCTGCTCGCGCAGCACCGCAGGCGCGAACGGGCGAAACGACTCGCGGAACTTGATTTTCAGGTTCATCATCGACTGCATTCGCGGAGACCGCGGATCGCCGATGATGGAGCGGCCGCCAAGCGCGCGCGGGCCGAACTCCATGCGGCCCTGCAGCAGGCCGACGACTTTCTCCTGCGCCATGAGCGCCGCGATCTCTTCGGCGAGCGCCGCCCGCTCGAGGCGCCGCGCGACGCAGGCATGTCCCTCGAGAAACACGTCAACGTCCTCGTCGCTGAAACGAGGCCCCAGATATGCGCCGCTCATCCCGTCGGCGTACCGCGGTGTGCCCGTCCGCCCGGTCGCCGAGGACGGTCGTTCCCACGCCCCGCTCGCCTCAGGGCTGACGCGTGGATTGCCAAGGTGCCGGTGCCAGAGACTCAGGGCGACGCCGACAGCGCCGCCGGCATCACCAGCCGCGGGCTGAATCCAGATCTCGTCGAAGATCCCTTCCCGGACGATTCGGCCGTTGCCCACGCAATTGAGCGCCACGCCGCCGGCCAGACAGAGATCGCGCATCCCGGTTTCGCGCCGGGCAAACGCGGCCATCTTGAGCATGACTTCTTCGGTGATGTCCTGGACGGACCGCGCAAGATCCATCTCGCGCTGCGTGAGCAGGCTTTCGGGCCGACGCGCCGGTCCGTCGAACAACTGCTCGAACGCGCCGCCGGTCATCCGCAGCCCGTGCGGATACGTGAAATACGCCATGTTCATCCACAGGCTGCCGTCCTCGCGTATCTCGAGCAGTTCGTCCTTGATCCTCTGGACATACTTCGGCTCACCGTACGGAGCGAGCCCCATCAACTTGTACTCGCCGGAGTTCACCCTGAACCCGGTGAAATACGTGAAGGCGGAGTACAGCAGGCCGAGGGAGTGCGGGAACCGAAGCTCACGCAGCAGCTCCAGATCGTTGCCGCGTCCCACGCCGATCGAGGACGTGGCCCATTCGCCCACGCCATCGATGGTGACGACGGCGGCGTGTTCGAACGGCGACGGATAGAACGCGGAAGCCGCGTGCGACTCGTGATGCTCGCCGAAGAGGACCTCGCCTTCGTATCCCTCGACCTGCCGCTTGATGTCGTCGGCCATCCACAGCCGCTGGCCGAGCCAGAGTGGCATGGCCATCAGGTACGACGTCAGCCCTTTCGGCGCGCAGGCGATGTAGGTCTCCACCAGCCGGTCGAACTTCACCAGCGGCTTCTCGTAGAAGCCGACCAGGTCGAGATCGCGGGCCTCGACGCCGGCCTCACGCAAGCAGTACTGGACGGCGTGCGAGGGAAACCCCGCGTCGTGCTTCTTGCGCGTGAAGCGCTCTTCCTGCGCTGCGGCGACGATTCGACCGTCTTCGACCAGACAAGCCGCCGAATCGTGGTAGTACGCCGAGATTCCCAGAATGCGGATTGGCACGTCAGATCGTCTTCAAATCCACCACGGAGGACACGGAGGACACGGAGGACAGGAGGAAGAATCCTGTCTCAGTCAGGATTGGCCCTCCGCGTCCTCCGCGTCGTCTGTGGTAGACCTCTGGCATCAAAACAGCGAGTAGATGAATGGGGCGACGGCGCTCGACTGCGAAAACACGATGAGCAACCCGAACAGGACGAACACGACGACGATCGGCACGAGCCAGTACTTCTTCTCCTGACGAAGGAAGGACCAGAATTCAGAAAGGACACGGCCCTTGCTCATATGATCCTCAATACATCCGCAGATAGTGCCGGCGGTCGCGATAGCGAATGGGATACGGCATCCATCCCGGGCTTCCTTTACGGCGTCCGAGCGGGTCTTTGCCGGTCAGGCGCCAGATGACGCCGAGCGGAACGAAGACCGCCACGAACATCACCGTCAACAGCACCCGCGCGTTGAAGTCGCCCACGGTGCGGGCGACGCGCCACCACCAGACACGCGGCCCTTTCAAGAGCGATGGCGCGACGGCACCAAGCACCACCAGCGCCGATCCGATGGCACCGATGATCTCGGCCCGCACCGGCCGGCCGCGCCAGAACAACGCGGCGGCGAGGACGCACAACACGCCGCCCACCGACACGCCGAACGACCGTTCGGTGCCGGGCATGCTCGCGTGTGCCGACGGCGTCATGGATCCGACACCTCACCCGTACGTGGCGATGAACGGCGCCGTGCCCACGGGACGCACGTTGTCATGTGTCCTGCCTCGAAACAACCGCGACAGCGCACACACGCTCATGCCAACGGCAAATGGCACGACGTGAACGGACATCCGGCCGGGGTACTCGTGCGTATGCGCGAAGAAGGAGCCGGCAACCGCACCAATGGTGACGAGCGCGAGCGAGGCCGGCAACCGATTGAGGTAGGGAACCTGCGCCAGCGCGAGCAGCGACAGAACGGCGCCAGCGACGACCAGCATCGAACGCGGGTCGAACGCCGGAGGTTCTCGCATCGAGAGTTGTGCCCCGAGCGCCTCGCCGATCTTCGACCATACAGCCGGCGACCCAATCGTCGTCAAGCGCAACCCGGTCTGCTGCACCGCGAAGCTCGTTCCGTACACCACACTGAACCGGCCGGCATACCACCAGGTGTGCGCCGCGAAAAGCGTCACGCCTGTCGCAATCGTGATGACATAAATCGCCGCGGGCGCCCGACGTGCGCGCCGCACTCCGCTCCAGAGATCGGTCCAACCGGACGCCGCCCGCACCGGCAGAAGCCACGCCAGCAGAAATCCGGCGAGCAGCAGATGATTCAAGCGCGTGTAAAACATCATCACCGCACACGCTCCGGCGACGAGTGCGGCAGTCGGCCGGCCGCATCGCGCGCGCATGAGGAACAGCGCCGCCAGCGACATCCAGCCCACGCCGGTAATTTCCGAGAGGCCGCGTCCGATCAGGTGCCAAATCGGACTGATCGTGAAGGTGACGAGCGTCAGTGCGGCGGCGACCGCGGCCCATCTGAATCCCGACAGCCGCTTGACGATGGCAAAACAGGTGAGCGCCGCGGCCAGCAGGCACGCCGCATCCCAGTACGTCTCGCCGACACTCGAATCGCCGAACAGGACGTGAAGCGTCCCGGCAACCCACCGGTAGAGCGGCTGGAAATAGAAGGTCGGACTGCCACCCTGAATCCAATAGCCGTTCAGGAAAATCCGATAGGCCGCAGATTGGTACATGTGCCAGTCGTCGCCCACTGAATACAAAGTGATGCGGCCGATGTCGGTCCAGGCGCGTCCGACAAACAACGCCACCCATGGAATACCAATCAGGAGAAAGGCCGTTCGGACGTTCTTCTCCCGTGTCGTCAGCGGCAGGACCGCGCTGCCGACGACCGGCAGCACAGACACTCCAGATGAGCACGGGACCGGACAGTCCACGGCTCGTCACCAGCGAAATCGACCAGGCCGTCAGAATCAGCAGCATCAGCGCGCTCGTCGCGATCGCAACGGGTCGCGAAATCGCCGCGTCGAGCCGGCCCGGCGCCGACACGGTCAGGCGTGTGGACGACCACGCGTCACGTCCGTTCCAGCTCGGCACGAGTTGCCACTGTGGGCCCTTGAATGCAGCATGGAGATCAATCACATGGAAGCCGGCCGCGAGAGGCACGACGACCGGCGCGCCGCCGGCTGCCGCGACGCGCGCACCGCCGACTTCACCGGAAACGATCATGTCGCGGCCTGTTGCCACCACGAACGTCCCGTCGCGATCCACCGTGACCGATCCCGCGACGTCCAGCGCGAGGTCGTTCGCATCCGGCCGGATGGCATTCAGGATATTGAGAAACGCCGCCGGGAATTCGGTCCTCGATCGGTAGGCTCGATCGAGAATCGCGGTGCAGCGTGGCGCCGCCGCCGACCAGCCGGATCGCACGTCCCAGCTGCGAAGTATCCCTGCCGGTTCGTCGATTGAAATCGTGCTGATTTCCCCACTGAGCGGCGCCGTCGTCGAAAAATGCGCGCACAGCCCGTGTTGGGGCCGCCACCGGCCGTGCGAGAAAATCGCCGTCAAGCCACCACAACACCGGCAGCACGATTCCGATCACGACCGCTTCGGCCGGTCCGTTCAGCGGAGCGCCGTCGAGAGGAGACAAGACGCGTCAGGGCCACAGGACGGCGGCCGCCAGCAGGAGGGTCCACATCGGCAACGTTGAAGTCAGAACTGTGAAGCCGGAAGTCTGAAGTCTGAAGTCTGAAGTCTGAAGTCCCAGAATCTGAAATCTGCAATCTGAAATCTGAAATCGCAATCGACGCGTCAGCGTCGTACGGCGGCCGGCGGAAGCCGACGTCCGTTCCCTGGTATTTGCCGCAGCGGAAACAGCTTGGCCGCCGGAATGCCGTCGTTGATCAAATTGGCCCATTGGTGGCCGGAACTGTCGAGCGTCGCGACGACGATCACGTCGTAGGGCACCTGGTCGTGTTCCGCGATCGGCCGCACCGGCATCCCGAGAAAATCGTCGCCGCCGCCCTCGTCATCGAAGATCGCGATCGGTTCGAGGCGGAATTCCTTGAGCGAGAGATACGCAATCTCGGCGGCCTCACCGCGTCCGTAAATCGCCACCCGGCAACGCGAGGCGGCGCATTCGTGCAGCATGGCGCGCAGGTGCTGCCGCACTTCGCCATAGAGATGCAGCGAGTAGTCGATGAACTCGTACGTGAGGCGCGCCTTTTCGGCAATTCCCCGCGGTGTGATCAGGTAGCTGAGGCGGTTCGACTGCACGTTCACGCACTTGATGTAGCCTTTTCGCACCAGGCGCTTCAGATACAGGTTCGTCAACCCGAGGGCGATGCCCAGCTTCGTCGCGAGGCCGCGCTGCGTGACGCGCGAGTCCTCTTCAACCGCTTCGAGCAACCGCAGGTCGCGGCGCGCGCCGATATCCATGGCTACGTCTTTCGCGGGTTTGTCAGGCAAACAGGTCCTCGGCCGGCACGAAGCGAAGGCCCGGCTGACGTGCCGCACTCTCGAGAAACGAGCCCATCACGTTCTTGAGCGTCGCGTCGACTTCCCAGTAGTGCGCGGCGAGGCAGAAGTTGCCGCCGCATTGGTGCGCCTCGTCGAGATGGCGCCGCAGCATCTCGAACGTGGTTCCCGGGATCAGGCTGTGGCACCCGAATTCGGCATGGCGCGCATATCGCAGCGCGTGTGGATAGACGAACCGGTCGCGCCGCGAGCGGCCGGTCGCTCGCCGGTACCGCTGCACCGCCCACCAGTTCGTGACCGTTCGCCAGTCCCACGGCCGCATCGACGGCCGGAACGACAGAAACGAGCCGAGGATGTCGAGGCCTTCGGCGGCGACTGCCGCCATGCCGCGTTTCGACAACGCATTGTGGGGTGGCACGAACAGCGAGATGCGGCAGCCGAGGAGTGTCTCGAGATACGCACGTCCATGCTGCACGCGATCCGGCAGGTCGGGCCCGGCCTGAAACTCGTACCCATCGGCGTAGTCCTGGTGCGTGTAGCCATGGAGCGCGATGGTGACTCGACGCGAATGGATCAACCCCCGCAGAAACGCGACCAGCGCGGGATTACGCTCGAGCGCAAACGATTCGCCGGAGTGCCAGTGCGCACGCGGAATCCCCGGCTGTTCGTAGCCAATCGCAAACGGCACGACCGCCAGGCATACGGGTACTCGATCCCACACGTCGCCGTACACACGTTCGAGCGCGTCGGGCGTCGTGAAGTAGCTGGTATCATCGTCGCGAATCGCGACTTTCATGCCGACGCGCGCCGATCGCCCTGCCGGGCGTCGATGACGCGGCTATACACGTCGAGCAGCCGCAGGGCGCTCGCGCGCCACGAAAACTCGGTCGACACGAGGGACCGGTTGTGCGCCCCCGCTGCGCGCGCCGCGGCGGGCTGCGTAAGATACGATTCGAGCGCGCGCGCAAGTGCCTCCGGATCGCGGGGCGGCACGAGAGCGCCGCCGGCCCGATCGGCCACGAAATCGCGCACGCCGCCCACGTCGGTCGCGACCACCGGCAGCCCGCAGGCCATCGCTTCGAGAATGGCGTTCGGCGAGTTATCGAAATCCGACGGCAGCGCGAAGACGTCGGCGGCTCGATAGAATGCCGGCGTCTGGCTGTGAGGGACCGAGCCCGCGAATGTCACGGAGTCGGCAAGATCGAGCTCGATGGCGCGCGAGCGCAGCGAGGCGCCTGCCGGACCGTCACCGACGATCAACAGGTGCGTGTCGAGGACGCGGGCGCGTACCATCGCCATGGCGTCAATGAGGAGGCGCACGTTCTTGATCGGCACGAGCCGCGCCACCGCAATCACGACCCGTCTGTCGCTCAGATGAAGCGTCTCGCGGACCGTGGGGCCATCGGGCCGGAATCGTTCGATGTCGACGCCCTTCGGCACCCGATCGATCGATCGTTCGAGGCGGCTCGACAGGTGTTCCGCCGCCCAGCCGTCTGCCACCAGCGCGTCAGCGTGCTGCAAATCTTCCTTGTATCGCGCGTTCGGCTCGCCAGGCAGGTTGATCACCACCGGCACGCCGCCCACCCGAAGTCGCGCCGCCTGATGCAGCGCGTGCGCGTGCACGATATCGGGCCGCTGCGGGCCAACCGCAATGCGGCGCCACGCCGTCCGGCAGAACCATTCTTCGTCGGCATGCAACGCCATCGCCGTCAACCGTCCCCACCCGCGACGATGCTGACGGCGGTACACGAAATCGCGGGCGTACGGCGATCGCAGCAGCGTGACGGGAAAGTTGTCGATGTGGTACCGCGGTCGGCCGAAGAGCAGCGGACGTCCCGCGATGATGTCGACGGCCACGCCCAACGATGTCAGCTCGCGCGCCCAGGCGAGGTGACGCATCTCGCCGCCGCCTCGCATCATCGCGAGGCAGCGCACCAGCATCGTCACGCGCATGCCCGTTCGCGGCTTCCTGCGCGGTCCATATGCTGCCGCGCCCACAATTCCAGGCACACGAGCGCCCAAATCCGTTTGGCGTGATCCCGCGCCCCCTGTTCATGCTGATCGAGCA
>QHWF01000594.1 GCA_003222455.1 Acidobacteriota bacterium | reverse complement strand
CAGCGTTCGCTGGATTGCGCGCTCGGCCTGGATGGCCGTCGCCCCCTGCGCGTACACCGGCAACCCAGCCACGTAGGCGCTGAACACGCCAGAATCCTCACGTTCGACGACAATTGGAAAATGCGTTGCCATTACACCACCCCGGCATCCCGCAAGATTCGACTACCAAGTTTCCCGGCGTCATGGCCATGAACCGTGACCCAGACTTCCTTCCCCGTCGCGGGGTTTACAAACAGCTTGTGAGCTCCCTTGCCCGTACGTTTCTCGACGAATCCGGCGGCCTTCAGCTTACGGATCACTTCTTTCCAACTCACTCGTCAAAGGATAACCTACCGTTAGGTTATTGGCAAGGCAGTCGCGTGACGACGACCGAAAGCAAGAGGGAAGAGAGTCTCATTCTGACTAGTGAGGGATAGCGAGGACACGTTCACGCAGCCGCGATTTCAAGCACGTAGTCGTGTCTCAAGATAGGGTCGAATCCCGTTGGGGACGCCATTGAGAATCAACATCTTGCAGCGAGTCTCGTGAAGTGGCGGATGCGCCGTGTGATCCTTTTTGTGATCCCTGAAAAACGTCGGTGAAGGTCCGAGCCACGCGCACGGCGCGCTGCAATTCCGCGTCCCGCACATGGCCATAACGTTCCAACATCCGCATCGACGTCCATCCTGTCAGCTTCTGAATCGCACGCGGATTCACGCCAGCCTCCAGCATCACTTCTGAAACATCAATGGCTCTTCCTCCACTCGCTGGACAGCGTACGTCGCACGAGTGAGATGGGCGGAACCGTGTCCGGAATCAGGGTCGCTGCCCGTTAGCAATTCCGTGCCGCCTGAATGACGAGAACTCGCGGCGAGAGAGTGCAGAATGTCCGTGGAGATAGCTCGGCACAGAATCGCCGGCGCTCGTCAGAAGTCGACCGTCACGTTGAACCGCGCGAACCGAGGACCGAGGATGGTCGTCGGCCGGAGCCACGCCGCGCCGTTCGACGGCGGGGGATCGAAGACCTGGTTGTACGCCGTGCCGGTATACGAGTTGAACAGGTTATAGAAATCGAAGCCCACGTTGGTTCGGGTCCGGCCGAACCTCAGGACCTTGGCCGCCCGCAGATCGAGCGAGTTGATCCGATCCGGATACACCTGCCCGGGCAGCGTCAGATCGACGGTTTGAAACGCCAGACCAGAAACGAGGGGGCGACCAAGCGTCGACTGCTGCGCCAGCAGAACCGCCGTCGTCACGTTCTCGTTGGCCGACGTCGACAAGCCGTTGGTCGCAACGTAGGTGTTGACCGTCGATGGCTGAACGCTCGGGGTCGACCGGAACGAGCTGGCCAGAAGAACGTCGATTTTCGGAACGGTGTACGAGACCAGGCCTCGCGCGGCGGTCAGCCATGGCTCGGTGACCGCGCACGCACCCACCTGTTGATTCGCGAGAACCGTGAGCGGCGTCACGTAGGTCTCCGGCAGCTTCTGCATGACCGGGCAATAGTTCCGCACGCCGCGTCCGGTGCTGGTGCCGCCCTGGAACGTGATCCCATTGTTCGTCCGCGCGTTGATGTTGAAATCGACGCCGTGCCAATACGTCGTGACGTCGCCGTAATCGCTGGCGAAGGTGTAGTAATTGTCGGTCGCGCCCAACGGCTTGCGCGCGTTGCGCGTGTAGAACGAGACGGGATAGCCGCCGCCGTTCGGCAGATTCGGATTGGCTGGCGCGATCATCGTCGCAATGTCGAAATCCTCCGGCCCAATCGCCCTGTTGTCCGTGAAAAAGAAGTTCCCCCACCACCGGCGGTTGTAGCTCACGTCGACCGACACGCGCGGCACGATCTCCTGTTGAATTGCGACACCGAATTGCCAGTCGTAGGGCCGAATCCCCCAGCCATGAAGCACATCGGGGTTCACGGTGGTCGTGCTGAACGGATTCCCGAAGTTCGAGTTCAGCCACGGACCGCACGTGTCGATGCTACCGGTCGTCGACGGCGACTGTGCGGCCGGATTCTTCAGATCACAGTTGACGACGAAGTCGCGGTTGATGTCGGTCCAGGCCCGATTGGTCGTCGTCTGGAAAGTCACGGCAGAATTCGAAATCGTGTACTGCGCGTCGTTGTTCGCCGCTTGCAGATACTTGCTGATGTTGACCTTCAGAGACGTCCTTCCGTTGCCGAAGACGTCCATCGCGGCGCCCATGCGCGGCGTGACGTCGTGGTAACCGGTGACGCCGTCTGTTCGCGGGAAGAGGTACGTCGAGCCGAACTGATTGTCCGAAACGATTCCGTTCTCGCCTTCAGGGAACCAGCTCCATGCGTGCTCGTATCGCACGCCGCCTTGAAGCGTCAGGCGGCCACGGGTCCACTGATCCTGCGCGTAGATGGCGTCGAACCGCGTGCGATTGCTCTGCCAGAACGGCGCGTCGCGCAGCTCGACCTGGACCGGCACATTGGTGTTGAAGATGTATCGCAACTGGCTGCCGGCGTTCTGGAAGTTCTTCTGGATTTGGAACGCGGCCTGATAGCCGACCTTCAAGCTGTGCGCGCCGGTGACATAGGTTCCCGACGCACGCCAGACATTGTGGAACTGCTCATTCGAGCCGGCCGAGGCCCAGCCGCGATAAGTGAAGTTTCCAATCGGCACTCCACCCAACACGCTCTGCTCCTGCACGGGGATGAAGTTTGTCAGCGCGCCGCCCGGAATTTGACCGCCGAACCGGCTGGCGAACTGGGAGAACCCGGCTTCGAAGAGCAGCCGGCTCGTGGCGGGTGACGACCAGGCGAATTGCGTGATCTTCTCGCGGTTGTCCCAGACGTTGCCCGACTCGGGCGCCAGCGCGCCGAAGAAGCCGGCGCCGACGCTGCCGAGCGCGACCCAGTCATCCCCGCGATCGCGGCATTGCCCGGCGCCCTTCGCGTACGCCGATCTGTTGCAAACCCGCTGATAGTCAAGGTAGAAGCCGACCTTGTTGCGCGCCGTGGCCTGTCCCGTCAGACGGATGGCCTCGATCATCTTCGCCGCGGCGCTACGCGCCTTCAGGCTGTCGTCCCGCAAGTAGGTCCATTTGGTCGGATCGCCGGCGTTCTTGTTGCCGAAGAGGCCGGGGATGTCCTGGTGGTTTCCGTAGCTCCGGACGTTGTTGAAGAACCACAGCCGGTCCTTCACGATTGGCCCACCGAGCGCGAAGTTCGTATCCCAGTTCTTGATCAGAGCGGGTACGTCGGTGAGGCCATAGCTGCGCAATGTGTCGTTGAGATTGTTGCCCTGCGACCACTTGCCGGCCGTGCTGAGAAACCCGGTGCCGCTGAACTTGTTGCCGCCCGTCTTGGGCACGAGGTTGAAGGCGGGGCCGCCACGGTCCGTTTCACCGAGTCCGCCGGCAATCGTCACCTGGATTTCAGATGATTCGCCGATCGGGTAGCCGAAGCCGGCCACGCCGCCGCCGTTGAATGCCGAGCCGACATTCATGCCGTCGATCTGAATCGTGCCCTCGTTGCCTCGTCCGCCTCGTGCCGTGAAGAAGTTC
>QHWF01000593.1 GCA_003222455.1 Acidobacteriota bacterium | reverse complement strand
GTCGCGCATCGCGATGAGCGGCACGCGGACGAGCACGCGGAGCGTGCGGCCTTCAGGCTTCACGAAGGCCTGGACGGTTACGTCGTTGGGAATGTCGTGCGCCGCCGGCCGCGCCGGCCACAGCAACAGCAACAAGGCGGCCAGCAACGGCCCAATGATGATCGACTTCCGCCTTTGCCAAGGCTCCGGCGGACCGCCGGAGCGTTTGCGGAGGCTGGTCAGGCCTGCATCGGCGCCGGAAAGCCCTTCGAGGGGGGCATTCCCGTCAATTTCGCGAATTGCTCTAAACACTTTACGGAAATTGTATACTGGCGCCCGCAATCCTGAAGGGAGGATGACGTGAGGCGAAATCGGAACGTTTTGAACGTTCTTATCGGGAGCGCATTCCTCGTTCTGCTGCTCGGGCTCGGCGTCGGACAGAACCTGCTCGAGAAGGCCGCCGCGGCGCAGACGAACGGCAAGACGATGGCGCCCCGGTTCGAGGTCGATCCGATGTGGCCGAAGCCGCTGCCGAATCACTGGATTCTCGGCATGACGATTGGCGTCGGCGTCGATGCCCAGGACCACGTGTTCATCATCCATCGCGGCGCGGCCACGCTCGGTGCGAAAGAAATGTACGCGATGGCCAACCCGCCCGCATCGGAGTGCTGCGTCGCGGCGCCGCCGATTCTCGAGTTCGACGCCGCGGGCAATCTCGTCAAAGGGTGGGGCGGGCCCGGCCAGGGCTTCGAGTGGCCCGAATCGAACCACGGCATCACACCTGACAGTAAAGGCAACCTGTGGATTGGCGGCAACGGCGCGAGCGACGGCCATATCCTGAAGTTCACGCGCGAAGGCAAGTTCGTGAAGCAGTTCGGGTTCGCGTACGCGAACGCCGGCAGCAACGACATGTGGGCCTTCAACAAAGTGGCGAAGATTTCGCTCGACGAGGGTGCGAACGAAGCGTACGTGGCCGACGGGTACGGCAACCATCGCGTCGCCGTGATTGATATGGATACCGGCAAGATCAAGCGGTACTGGGGCGCCTACGCGAACAAGCCGGACGACACGAATCTCGGTAACTACAATCCGGACGCGCCGGTTGCGAAGCAGTTCCGCAACCCGGTGCACTGCGCGGTGCCGTCGAAGGATGGCCTTGTCTACGTCTGCGATCGTCCAAACGATCGGATCCAGGTGTTCACGAAGGACGGCAAGTACCAGAAGGAAGTGTTCGTCGCGAAGAGAACGCTTGGTGATGGCGCCGTCTGGGACATCGCGTTCTCGAAAGATCCGCAGCAGAAATATCTCTATCTCGCCGACGGCGCGAACGAAAAAATCTACGTCTTCGACCGTGCGTCGATGGAGATGCTCACCAGTTTCGGCGACGGCGGACGGCAGCCGGGCCAGTTCTACGCCGTGCACAGCATCGAAACGGATTCAAAGGGGAACCTGTACACGACGGAGACCTACGAAGGGAAACGGGTGCAGAGGTTTGTTTACAAGGGTCTCGCACCGGTGACGAAGCCGAACCAGGGCACTGTCTGGCCGACGCGCACGACCACCTCACAGTAGATGCTAGCAGGCTGCTGAAAAACGCAGCCTGAAGTGAAAAGTTAAAACAGAAAAGTTAAAAGCAGGCATAAAATCGCACTTTTCTGTTTTAGCTTTTCAGTCTTAACTTCAGGTCGGCGCTCAGCGACCTGCTAGGGGCGGACATACGAGTCCGCCGCTGCATCTGACGGTGCAGGGCTCATGCCGTTGTACGAGTCTGCCTTCCCAGTCGTCCGACCCATCCATCTAGGGGGCCGACCCGGGTGTCGGCCCACGCACACGATTCCGCGCAGACGCTTCTTCTTCGCTGTATACTCCGCGCGAGCTCATTCCCGCCGTCCGCTCACATCCGCAAGGAGGATGAGAAGAATGCAGCGCAGTCTCATCGCCGCGACCACCCTCGTCATGCTCGCCACTGTCTCGGGTAGCGCGCAGGGCCCTTCCTACCGTGTCGTGCCGTTGTGGCCGCAGCCGCTGCCGAATCACTGGGTGCTCGGATCGATCACTGGCGTGGCCGTGGATGCGCAGGATCACGTGTGGGTCACGCATCGCGGAGCCGATTCGCTCGAAGGCAACGAGAAAGGCATGATGGCGAATCCACCGACCTCCACGCTGTGCTGCGTCGCCGCGCCGTTCATTCTGGAGCTCGATCCCACAGGCAGGGTCTTGTCGACCTTCGGCGGGCCTGGGCAGGGCTACCAATGGCCGCAGTCGCCGGGGGCGCTTACCGTTGACGCGAAGGGCAACGTGTGGGTCGCTGCGGCGGGTATCGACGCGGCGCCCGCTGGAGGCGGCCGCGGACGAGGCACCGCCGATCCCGATGCGGTCGGAGCTGCGGGCGGCGGTCGCGCGCGAGGCAGCGCACCGGATGCCGCGGGCCGTGGCGCAGAAGGGGCCGCACGAGGCGGAGACGCAGCCCGAGGCGCCGCTGCCGGGCGCGGCCGCGGCGGTCCGGCCGCACCAGCTGGTCCTCCCGATGCGCATGTGCTCAAGTTCGCAAAGGATGGAAAATTCCTGCTGCAGATCGGTGCGCCCGGCAAGATGGAGGGTCCTGACAGCCACACGACCCTGAACCGGCCGGCTGCTGTCGCCGTGGACACGGCCGCGAACGAGGTCTTCGTCGCCGACAGTGGGAATCACCGGATCGTCGTCTTCGATTCGGAGACCGGTGCGTACAAACGGCACTGGGGCGCGTACGGTGAGAAACCGGCGGCGGAAGGCGGCGGCGCGTACGATCCGGCCGCTCCGCCGGTACGGCAGTTCCGCGACGTGACCTGCATCGACATTGCAAAAGACGGGATGGTGTACGTCTGCGATCGCACGAGTAATCGGATTCAGGTGTTCCAGAAGGACGGCAGGTTCGTCAAAGAAGGCATCGTGTCGAGGAACACGAAAGGCGCCACGGTCACTGGTCAGTTCGGCGTCGTGTCGTCGTGGGGATCCGTGTGGGACATCGCGTTCTCGAACGATGCGCAGCAGCGCTACGTGTTCGTCGCCGACGGCCACGACAAGAAAGTCATCGTGCTCCAGCGCGACACGCTCGCGGAAATCGGCAGCTTCGGCTCCGGCGGACGCCTGCCCGGTCAGCTTCTCGCCGTCAGCGCCGTTGCCGTCGATTCGCGCGGTAATCTCTACACCGGCGAACAGCATCACGGAAAGCGGGTTCAGAAGTGGGTTTCAGGACGGTAGTCAAGTCTCAACTCTCAAGGCTCAACTCTCAAGACGTTGAGAGTTGAGAGTTGAGAGTTGAAGTTGGAGCAGGACATGAAGCGTAACGTCTTGGTCGGTGCTGCGTTCGCCACCGTGCTGATGGGACTCGGTCTCGCGTCGGGCGTGCTTCAGAGCGCCGCGCAGGGACAGGGCGCAATGCAGGCGCCGCGCTTCGAAGTGGATCCGATGTGGCCCAAGCCGCTGCCGAACGGCTGGTATCTGGGTCAGACGATTGGAGTCTCGGTGGATGCGCAGGATCACATCTGGATCATCCATCGCTCCGATTCGCTGGATCCGGTTGAGGCGGCCGCCGACGAAGGCACCGGTGCGTGCTGCAGGAAGGCCCCTCCGATCATGGAGTTCGATCAGCAGGGCACGCTGCTGCGGCATTGGGGCGGAAAGGACGGCCCGGGGTATCAGTGGCCGGCGTCGAACCACGGACTCACGATCGATCACAAAGGCAATATCTGGATTGGCGGGAACGGCGCAAACAACGACGGCCACGTCCTGAAATTCACGCAGGACGGTAAGTTCCTGATGCAGATCGGGATCAAGCAGGCGGGGCTCGGGCCCGACAGCAATTCACAGGAACG
>QHWF01000566.1 GCA_003222455.1 Acidobacteriota bacterium | reverse complement strand
GGACTAGTCAAGTGAGGCTGAAAACGTATACAGGGTGGTCCATACTTGTCAATATAAATGCGGGTTTTTGAACGATGGTATTAGCACCTTTTTGCACGATAACTGTCGACGGCCGAGGAGCGGGATTCACCAGCGGCAGCTAGTATTGCGGCCGAATCGCACGGGCGAATCGGCCGCAGCCGCCTGGTAGGAGCAACATGTTATGACAGATTGCGCCCTAGCCGAGTTAATCCTGGCCGGCGCGTTGCGGGCCGTCGCGCGACGAGATCGTGACGAAACTTCAGCCCGCGTCGCACTTTCCGGTACTCCCAGTGCGTGCTCCGCAGCCGGCGGGTCCTCCGTGGCCACCAGGCGCTTCCTTCGCCGTCAGCTTGGCCTGGTCGGCTTCCGCAGGAGCGGCGAGCGTCAACGCATTTCATGCGCCGTCGGGTCTGGGACTGCGCGGGAGGATCGAACGTCTGCAGGCGGCGTTCAGCGCAACGTGGCGCGAGATCCCTCGACACGTTTCACGCCGGTGATCCGGAGATCGTCGTGACAGGCATCGCGACCACTGTCATGCCGACGTTCGACGTTCTGAAACCGGCCGCCGCGGAGCCGATCGCGGCGATCGTCCGCACGATTTTCGCCCAGCGGGATCACGCGACGGCGATCGCGCATCTGCGGAAGGTGGTGGACGGGCTGCGGAGGGGATTTCGGAAAGCGGCGGGCCTGCTGGGGAGGCGGCCGAGGACGTCCTCGCGTATCGCCGGTTTGCCAGTGAGCACCAGCGCCAGTTGCACAGCACAAACGTGCTCGAGCGGCTCAACAATCAGATCAAGCAGGGGCCGAACGTCGTCGGCATCTTTCCGTCGGCGAAGTGGACCCTGCGCTGATCGGCGCGTTGCTGCCGGGCAAGACGAGGAATGGTCGATCGCGCAGCGACGCTACTTCCGCGTCGAGTCCATTAGGAGCCTTCCGCGCCGGCCTTGCCGCCGAGCGCCCAGGAGCTCTTGGCAGGGATCGCGTAGCGGATCAGTGTGGGCGCGTGTGGGAACCGCTCTGTGGCTTTCCAAGCAGCGGGAGACGACGCTCTGTCCGTCCACGGCTGCGGCAGCGTCCAGGCTGTTGGTGAACTAAGGAAGATGCTCGACTAATCTCCAGCACTTGGCGGGACACTACCGGCAGGAACCCATGATCTCACGAACCCACGTTCCGAGCGGCAACAACAATCTCCCCGCCCTCGAAGGTGATCCCCTCCTGGCGATCACAGAGCCGTTCATCGCGAAGAATCGCCTCGCGGTGTTCCGCTTTCACGACAACCGGCACGCGCGCCGGCCCCAGCCAATGCCCCAAGCACCCGCGTAAGCGCTAGCGCGGGACAAAGAAGCGTGGACGATCCATTCCGGCTTCAGCGCTGTCTGAGGGTGTCCGGCATGTGCAAACGGCACGTTCATTTCGGACGTGCCTGTTGCGTGGATCCCGCAGCCGAACCTTCGCGTCCTAGTCCGATCCAACCCGCGTTTGTCCACTCGACATGATGGGTGTGGTCGATCTGATCAGTCAGATGCTGTATGATCAGGTCGTGCCTCAACTGGCTGAATCGACGCCCAAGTACAGGCAGATTTACGATAGCCTGAAGGATTCGATCGCCGGAGGGCAGTATCGAACCGGCGATCGGCTGCCCAGCGAATCCGAACTCGTTCGGACGTTCTCGGCGTCCCGCCTGACGGTCAACCGCGCGCTGCGCGAACTTCAACTTGCTGGGTTCATCGAGCGGCGCGTCGGGTCTGGCAGTTACGTCTCGACGACCCGCGCGCCTGGGCTTACCTTCGGTCTGCTCATTCCCGAGCTCGGCGTCACGGAGATTTTCGAACCGGTCTGTCGCGGCATGGCCGAAGTCGAGCTCGCCGATCACCACGTCCTGCTGTGGGGCAAGTCTCCGGACGGACAGTCGGTCGAAGCCCGCGCGCGCGAGTTGTGCCAGCAGTGGGTCGCGAAGAAAGTGTCTGGCGTCTTCTTCGCTCCGCTGGAGCTCAGCGGTGACAACGAGCTGATCAATGGGCGCATCACCGAGATGCTCCAGCAATCGAGCTTTGCGGTCGTCCTCCTTGACCGGGATCTCGTCCCGTTCCCGCAGCGTAGCCGCTACGATCTCGTCGGAATCGACAACCGCCGCGCGGCCTACGTGTTGACGATGCATCTCGTGGACCGCGGATGCAAGCGGGTCGTCTTCGTCGGCAAACACCGCTCGGCTCCGAGTTGCGTCGCGCGCGCCGTCGGCTTCCGCGAAGCCGTCTGGGACGCGGGCCTTCCCTTCAAATCGGATCACATCCGCCACTCGGCCGTACCGACGGACCATGACGAAGTGCGTCAGTTGCTGCGCACCTACAAGCCGGACGGGATTGTCTGCGCGAACGACTATACGGCCGCGCAGTTGATGCGGACGCTCGAGTCGTTGGGCGTCAGGGTTCCGCGCGACGTCAAGATTGCGGGCTTCGATGATGTGAAGTACGCGAGCTTGTTGCAGGTACCGCTCACGACTATCCATCAGCCCTGCGCGGAGCTGGGCGCAGCGGCTGTTCGGCTGATGGTCGACCGTCTGAACAATCCCGCGCTCCCGCCGCGCGACCTGCTGCTCGACTTCACGCTCGTCGTCCGGAGCTCGACGGGCAGCGAATGAATGACGCGCCGTCGGTGTAACTCCTCGCCGGCATCGAAGCCGGCGGGACGAAGTTCGAGTGTGGCCTTTGCGACCTGCAACTGAACGTTGTAGCCAGAGTGACGATACCCACTCGGGCGCCGCAAGAGACGTTCAACGATCATCCGGCATGGTCGCTTGAGATCGAGTACGTCGCGCAGGGTTTGGTAAACCTGATCTATACGACCTGTCCTGAGCGCGTGATCGTCGGCGGCGGCGTGGGACTGCGGCTGCACCGCCCGGCCCTGATATCGCGGATTCGAGCGCTGTGGGCGACTATCTAATGCTGCCGCAACTCACCGAAACCTCAGCGACTACATCATTCCGCCGGCCCTCGGCGACGTCGCCGGGCTGATCGGCGCGCTCATACTGGCGAAGCGTACGACCCTCCAAAGTTAGGCGAGCCGATCAGCCATTCGCGTTCATGCGGACCCGCATCTGTTCGAGCGGCACGTTCTTCGTCTCGCGTACCATCGTGAGCACCCACAGCAGCTGGAGCAGCATCATCCCTGTGAAGAACGCAAACACCTGCCACGGCGCGTAAGCGGTCACCATTCGGGGGAAGAACGTCGTCAGCAGCGCGGCGAATATCCAATGTGTGAAGCTGCCAAGCGCCTGTCCTTGCGCGCGATGGGTGTCCGGAAAGATTTCCGAAATGTAGACCCAGATCACCGCGCCCTGCCCGATGGCATGCGCCGCGATGAACGCGAAGATGCACGCGGGGACGATCGTCAAGTGCCCGGCGAAGAACGCCCATGCCGTGAGTCCGAGTGCCGCGATGTAGCCGAACGATCCGATCAGCAGCAGGGCGCGGCGGCCGGCGCGATCGATCAGCCACAGTCCAGCGAATGTGAAGATCAAATTCGTCAGCCCGATGCCGATCGACTGGAACAAGGCGGCCCGTTCACCTAACCCGGTCAGCTCGAAGATGCGCGGGGCGAAATAGAGGATCGCGTTGATGCCGGACAGCTGATTGAAAAAGGCGATCAGGAACGCGAGCACGATCGGAGTCCGCAGCCCGGCGTTCCAGAATCCGGAGACCGACTCGGGTGCCCGCGCGGCGGCGACGATGGCGTCGGCGTGAGCGCGGATCGCCGCCTCGTCGAGCGAGGGCTCGATTCTGCGCAGCACCTCGAGTGCGCGCTTGCGATCCCGTTNNNAGTGCGGGAACCGCGACAACTCCGAGCATCCAGCGCCATGCGTGTTCACCGATGCCGGCGAGGAGCGCATTCGACAGAAACGCGACGAGAATGCCGAACACGATGTTGAACTGAAAGAGTCCCGCCAGCCGGCCCCGGTACGCGCTCGGCGCAATCTCCGAGATGTACAGCGGCGCGGCCACAGTAGAGATGCCGATGCCGAGCCCGCCAATAGCGCGCGCCACGGCAAATGCAGTGACGTCCGTCGCGAGCGCCGACCAGAGTGCGCCGACGAGATACAGCAGCCCGATCGCGAGAAGCGTCAACCTGCGCCCGAATCGATCGGTAGGCCAGCCGCCGACCAGCGAGCCGACCACGGTGCCGTACAGCGCCGCGCCGATGGCAAACCCATGCTGTGCCGGCGTCAATCCCCACAGCGCCTGGATCTTCTGCTCCGCCCCGGAGATCACGACGGTGTCGAAGCCGAAGAGAAATCCGGCAAGCGCGGACGTCAGCGACCACGCGAACAGTCGTGCTTTCATAGAGGCCCCTCGCCGCTAGACGAAGCAGTGGTGAGCAAGACGGCTCGAGAATCGCAGTTGCATTTCGTGCCTGTCCGGTGCAGGGACAGCCTGGCCATCGGGTCTACGTGAGCGCTTTGGCTCTCATCGCCGCCTTGTTCCACCCAAACGCCTTCCGGTCTGCATCGCCGGCATAATCCGGACGTAGCTCGACGCGTAATTCGATCGAGTGATGCAG
>QHWF01000565.1 GCA_003222455.1 Acidobacteriota bacterium | reverse complement strand
TCAGCAGCATCAAGGTAACCCGCCGCATCTTTTACCACGACGGCGCTTCGCCAGCCTGCTCTCAGTCGCATCTGGGTAATCAGGAGCACCATTTGACACGAAGAACACGAAGAACACGAAGAACACGAAGAAGAAAAGGCTGCTTCTTACGGTCCGTCAACGCGCGTTCTCGCGCAAATCTACAGTCTGGAGTGAGCAATCTGCAATAAATCTCAAATCTTCAATAAATCTGAAATCTGAAATCTGCAATCTGCAATGAGTAAGATCTCACCATGCGGTTCGCACTGAAGGCGCTGCTCATCGTCGCCGGCCTTGCCCTGGTCGTTGCGACTGCCGCAAGCCTGGCGCTGTACGTGTACGCGCGGCACTCGTTGCCCGCGCTCGACGGTACCCTCGTCGTTCCAGGCGCACAATCGTCCGGCCCGGCGATCACCGCTCCAGTCGATATCATCCGGGATGCCGATGCGATCCCGCACGTCTTCGCCGCGAACAAGCTGGATGCGCTGTTCGGGCTGGGCTACGTGCACGCGCAGGATCGGTTGTGGCAGATGGAATTTCAGCGCCGGATTGGCCATGGCCGACTCTCCGAGATCTTTGGCCGTGCGACCGTTCCTCAGGACCGCTTTCTGCGGACGGTCGGCTTCGGACGCGCCGCCCGATCCGCGTGGACCGCGACCCCTGAATGGGCCAAAACGCAAATCAACGCCTATGTCGCCGGCGTGAACGCGTTCATCTCGACACATCACGGCAGCGCGCTGCCACCGGAATTCACTTTGCTGCGGTTCGAGCCGGAGCCGTGGACGGGGCCCGACGTGCTGGCCTGGGTGAAGATGATGGCGTGGGACCTCAGCGCGAATTATTCGTTCGAGCTCCTGCGGCGCGATCTCGTGCGGATGGTCGGCGTCGAACGGATGGCGGAGTTGATGCCGCCCTATCCGGTCGCTGGCTTGAGCATCCTCGCGACCGGCCGGGCCGACGAATCCGGTTCGGGGGGTGAGCGAGCAGGTCACGCCGGTGGCGCAGGTACGACGATCCCCGTTCCCGGCGCGCATCGCGTGACCGGCCTCAACTCGTCCAACCCGCCGCACCTCTCCCTCTCGGCCGCATTCACCGGCGCGCTGTCCCAGGGCTCACCCGCCGTGCGCGACTTCCTGCTCGGCGCGTGGCGGGCCGAGGCGCTCGGTTCCAACAACTGGGTGGTCGATGGCACGCTGAGCGCGACCGGCAAGCCGCTCCTGGCCAACGACCCTCACCTGGGGACGCGAATCCCGTCCACCTGGTATCTCGCACATGTGGTTGGCGGCGAATTCGAGATGGTCGGAGCGACGCTGCCGGGTGTACCGGCCGTGGCGCTCGGACGCAACCGGTTCATCGCGTGGGGCGCAACCAACGTCGCCGCCGACGTCGAGGATCTCTATCGTGAGCACCTCGACGAGACCGGGCGGTTTGCGGAGTTCCGCGGCACGAAAGAACCGATCACAATCGTACCCGAAACGATCATCGTGAAAGGACGCGGGCCGATTCAGCTGCAGGTGCGTGTCACACGGCATGGGCCGCTGGTGTCGGACGCGATCAACGCGACGAATGCCGAATCGACGCGGAAGGAAAAGGCGCCGCCGGTCGAGCCGCTGGCGTTTCGCTGGACCGCGCTCGATGCCGACGATTCGACCGTGGTGTCGTTCCTGAAGGTGAACGAGGCACGAACCTGGGATCAATTCGCCACCGCGCTCCGCGATTTCGTTGTGCCGTCGCAGAACTTCGTCTATGCCGACGTCGATGGCCATATCGGCTACTATGCGCCCGGTCGCATTCCGATTCGCGCCGGCGGCGACGGATCGCGGCCGGCCGAAGGATGGACCGGGGACGCCGAATGGACTGGCTGGATCCCGTTCGATCGGCTGCCGCATCTGTTCGACCCACCGGACCATTTCATCGTCACGGCCAATCATCGGCCGGCGCCGCCTGAGTATCCGTATCTGCTCGGCCTCGAGTGGCCGGAGCCGTACCGCGCGCAGCGCGTGGTTGATTTGATCCGCGAAAAGGCGACGTTCACGCCGGATGATTTCGCGAGGATGCAGGCCGATACCTACTCGCTGCACGCCAGGGCGCTCCTGCCGCTGTTGCTGCAGCATGCGCAGCCGTCTGCGCCGGAGGATCGCCAGGCGATTGCGATGCTCCGCGGCTGGAACTTCGATTCGTCACGCGTGAGCGCGCCGGCGGCGATCTTCGCGGCCTGGTTCCATCAGCTCGCGCCAACGCTCGTCGGCGACGACCTCGGTCCGCTGGTCGCCGACAGCTACCAGAGCCGCTTCACCTACATCACCCGTTTCGTCGTCCACACGTTGATCCGCAATGATGCGCGATGGTGCGACGATGGGCGGACCGGGAAGCAGGAGACGTGCGACGAGGCCGTCACAACCGCGCTGCACCTGGCCGTTGCCGATCTCACGCGGCGGATGGGCGGCGACATGGCCCGGTGGCGGTGGGATCGCATCCATCTGGCCGCGTTTCCCCACTCGGGCCTCGATACCGTTGCCGCACTGCGTCCTCTGCTCAGCCGCGCCGTGCCGAACGGGGGCGATTGGAGCACCGTCAACGTCGGCCCGGTGGCGGCCGATGCGCTGTATGAGCAGCATTCGGTTCCGGGCTACCGCCAGATCATCGATCTCTCCCCCGCCAACGACAGCCGGTTCCTCGATGCCGTAGGCGAATCGGGGCATCCCTTGTCGCCGCACTACGACGACTTCCTGGCTGACTGGCAGGCGGTGCGGCATCGAAAGATGAGGATGGAACGCGCGGAGATCGAGAAGGGTGCTATCGGGCGACTCACGCTCAGGTCTCAACTCTCAAGTCTCAAGTCTCAA
This sequence comes from Acidobacteriota bacterium, assembly GCA_003222455.1. GTDB lineage: Bacteria > Acidobacteriota > Vicinamibacteria > Vicinamibacterales > CAVVIG01 > QHWF01. The sequence goes on along the minus strand of QHWF01000565.1, from coordinate 867 downwards.
CGCTGATCGTCATCTTGCCGGTCGTCCTCTTGAAGTCTTCGAACGCTGACCGTCAGCATTGCCACGAACTCATCGGCTTCTTGCAGCAGCCACTCCCGCAGGCTCTTGTTGCCGAGTGACTTTGCTGTCGCGACCCTGAGCCAATATTTCGACTCACGGCTCTCCTTGAGCGAGATCGCGTTTTTGGCGCGAGTTCGCGGCGGCTGTACGAAGCTTTTGACTCTTCCAGGTTGGCGCCGATTGAGCTGCCCGCGTCGAACAACTGGTTCGCAAGTCGTCGAGATGGTCCTGGCCTTCGGGCCAAATCGTCACAATAGTCGAACAGCTTGCAGGTGAATCGGAATGCTCGTTCTCGAAAATCTTCGACATATTCTCGGGCCATGAAACCGGCTGTATCCAACACCCGGACCAGTTTCCGACTTCTGGAGGCGCGCCCCGCACAATCTGCACGCAAATTCTCATTTGCGTCGAGCGTTGAGACTTGAGAGTTGAGTCTTGAGACTTGAGACTTGAGACTTGCTCAGAATCTCGTAATCGCAATACCTGCCCTGCACAGTGGACACTGCGCCGCCCGGTAGTTCTCCGCCGCCCCATACTCCGCGAGCGCGAGGTTCGGGACGCACGGATCGACGATCGCTCCACACCGATCGTAGATTTCGACGGTGGCGACGAGGGCGCCGCCGGCGGCCTGGATGAGGGCTTTGCACTTGCCGAAGGTCTCGCCGGTGTTCCGGACATCGTCGGCGAGCAGCACGCGCCGGCCGTCGAGCACGTGCCGGTAGAACGGACGCAGCGCGAACCCTCCCGCGGGATCGTAGTTGAACGGCGCGAAGCTGCACGGCGGATGCGTGAGGCTCCGGCGGCTGT
>QHWF01000564.1 GCA_003222455.1 Acidobacteriota bacterium | reverse complement strand
GAATGCGGAACGACTTTCCCGTCGGCGGCAGCCCGCCCGCTGTCGGTGCCCTCGATCGCCAGCACCTGCGCCGCGGAGTCGCCGTCGATCAACAACGACTCCTCCAGCATTTTCACGTCGAGGGCGTCGAACACCATCTGCAGGACGTGCTCGACGGCCGCCGGCCCGTGGTGGACGCCGCCGGTCGGGCTGTCGACCACGCAATCCTGAGCGTAGTCGCGGGCGAGCGCCGCGGCGTCCAGTCTGTCAAACGCCTTGCGACGGCGGTCGAAGATGGCTGCAATCGCGTCTCGCGTCATGATCAGCGTCGCTCTCGCGTGCTCAATTCGACGGGACGGACGAGGATTTCGCGATCACCGCCTTGATGGCCTCGGCATCGAGCGATTCCACCAGCAGGAGCTCCTCGGCCATCGCGCTGACCGCGGCGCGGTTCTTCGCGATCATCTGCCGGGCGGTTTCGTAGCCGCGCATCACGAGATCGTGCACTTCCTCGTCCACGCGATGGGCGGTCGCTTCGCTGATCCCTGCGCCCTTGTCGGTCTCCCACGGATTGCCCGGCGTCCGGTACGCCAGCGGACCGAGCGCGGCCGACATGCCGAACTCGCAGACCATGCGGCGCGCGATGTCGGTGGCGCGCTCGATGTCGTTGCCCGCGCCGCTGGTCATCTGCCGCAGGAACAACTCCTCGGCGATCCGTCCGCCCATCAGAATGGCGATCTGCGCCTCGAGGAACTCGCGCGTGTGCGTGTGCCGATCGCCTTCCGGCAGCTGCATGGTCACGCCGAGCGCGCGGCCGCGCGGGATAATCGTCACCTTGTGCAGCGGATCGGCGTGCGGCAGCAGCGCCGCCACGATCGCGTGGCCCGATTCATGATACGCGCAGGTGATGCGCTCGTGCTCGCTCATCGACAGCGATTTCCGTTCGGCGCCCATCAACACCTTGTCGCGCGCCCGATCGAAGTCCACGTCGGTCACGATCTGGCGGCCGCACCGCACCGCGAACAGCGCCGCCTCGTTCACCAGGTTCGCGAGCTCGGCGCCCGAAAAGCCCGGCGTGCCGCGGGCAATCTGACGGAGATTGACTTCGGCGTCAAGGGCGACCCTTTTCGCGTGGATGCGAAGGATCTGTTCGCGGCCTTTGACGTCCGGCGCGCCGACGGTCACCTGCCGGTCGAAGCGGCCGGGACGCAGCAACGCGGGATCGAGGATGTCCGGCCGGTTCGTCGCCGCAATCACCACGACGCCCTGATTCGGCGCGAACCCGTCCATCTCGACGAGCAGCTGGTTCAGCGTCTGCTCACGCTCTTCGTGACTCAACGAATTCCCGCCCCGGCTGCGCCCGACGGCATCGAGCTCGTCGACGAAGATGATGCACGAGGGATGACGGCGCGCATCGCGGAACAGTTTGCGAATGCGCGAGGCGCCAACACCCGCGTACATTTCGACGAAGTCGGATCCGCTCGCGAACAGGAACGGCGCTTTCGCCTCGCCGGCGATCGATTTCGCGAGCAGCGTCTTCCCGGTGCCGGGAGGACCGACGAGCAGCACGCCCTTCGGAATGCGGCCACCGATGGCAGAGAACCGCCCCGGCTCGCGCAGGAAATCGACGATCTCCTTGACTTCTTCCTTCGCTTCGTCCACGCCCGCCACGTCGTCGAACGTGACCGTGCTCGCGTGCGCATCGGCCTCACGTGTCTTGCTTTCGAGAGCCGGGATGCGGCCGCTCGTGACCCGGAACAGCGTGAAGCCGATCAGCCCCATGAACGCGAGGCCGAGGGCGAGTGCGCCGTAACTGTAGGCCGTCTGGTCGGACGAGGTCCGAACATCGAACCTGACCTTTTTCTTTGCCAGCTCCGGCACGAATGCGGCATTCGCGGTGACATAGTTGGCCGGCGCCATCGTGCGATATGCGCGGCCGTCGGTCAGCCGGAAATTCAGTGCGTCGCCGTCCACCACGACCTCGGCCACTGCGCCACGATCGAGCTGCTGGAGCAGATCGGAGAACGGGACCTGCGCGATCCGTTCGCCACCGCGTGACCGCGCCACGCCGAGCGCAGCGACGAGGATCAGGGCGAGAACCGCAGCCAGCCAGAAAACGCGTCGGGAGGACTTGCGAAAGAACACGTGACAACTCCGTTGTGTGCGGGCCCGGACACCGGACCGTCCGTCTCGTCACCGGTTGCCTGAAGCCGAGACGCCAGATAGGCAATGGCGTGCGTCGCTTCAGACGCGCCGGACGAATCGCTTGTGGGTGAAATTTCCGCGGAGGCGGAAACGTGATGCCAGTGTACGCAAAAGCGAACGTAAATGCCAGCACATCAGCGAGTTAGACGCCAAGCACCGAAGGCTCGCCATCGTCGTCTCGCCGTGCCGGGGCCACACTGCCGTCCGGCTACTGGTCTTATCGGCTGTTCCGGCGGGCAAGACAAACATTGGCGCGGCGATTTTTAAGCGGCGTCGCTCGCCAAGAGCCGGTGGCTCCCGTATTATGCGGAGCCATTCAATACGGTCGAGATCAACAATCATTTCCTGGAGTAGAGGAGGCAGTTGTCCGTGTCGACGGCAATCGCATGCCGGTCGCCGGTCGCGGTGCTGCCGCCTTCAATCGGCGCGGTCAGTGGAATCGCGTACGGACCAGGGTCGCTCTCGTCTGGATAATAGAATGTGGCCGGATATTTCGGTTGCGTACCGGCCACCGTGATGAAGGGAATGCCGATCGGTCCGCCATTCCATGTGCCCGATCCGAAATCCGCGTGGACGCGGGTGGTCGCGCTAATCGTATTGATCATGGACGACGAGTTCGAGAGCACCGGCAGGGTGTCGACAGGTGTGTTCCAGATGTTATCGGCGGGCAGCACCGGGCACGAGCCGATGACCTGTTGACCGTATCCGGAAGTGGCGACGAACAACGCGAGAACCAGCGGCAGCGAAATGCGACGCACGGAGACTCTCCCGGTCAAATCGATCGAGAATCGCAACACGCGTGCCGCCGCCGGCAGACAGTGGTCACACCGGATCGGCGCGCGACGTGCAGGGAGAACGTCACGTTTTTGGACAGACGATTACGGAGTTGTCCTGTGAGATTGGGCGAACGTCGACAACGCTCGAGTTGCGGAGAGACTGACGCGATCGACGTGATATCGGGAGAAGAAGCGATAATACCGCTTTTCACGAAGTCACGAAGACACACGAAGAACACGAGAGGTTGATTTTCCAAAATACTTCGTGTCCTTCGTGTACGCTTCGTGACTTCGTGATGATCCGACGTGCCAGCTAAGCTAGTGCACCGGTGCGGTACTGCGGCCGGCAGCGCTCTGCTCTGCGCACGGCTGCCCAATCGCGGCAATCGCGCGGCGCAGGTCCTGGGGCCGGATCGGCTTCGACACGTAATCGTCCATGCCCGCCGCCAGGCATCGTTCCCGATCGCCCTGCATCGCATGCGCGGTCATCGCGATGATCCACGGATGCGCGCCCATCGCCCGCCCGTGCGCCCGGATGGCGGCCGACGCATCGAGCCCGTTCATTTCCGGCATCTGGACATCCATGAAGATGGCATCGAAGTGCCCGGCGGTCGCGGCGGCGACAGCGGCCACCCCGTTGCCGACGATGGTCACGTCGTGGCCATCGCGTTTCAGTAATCCGGCGGCCAGCGCCTGATTGACCACGTTGTCTTCGGCGAGCAACAGGCGCAGTCGTCCCGAGCCTCGCACCGCCGCGTCGGCAGGCG
>QHWF01000563.1 GCA_003222455.1 Acidobacteriota bacterium | reverse complement strand
CTGAAGCGCCTGCGGCCGATTGTGGCCGAGGTCAATGCGCTCGAGCCGGCGATTCAGTCGCTCTCCGACGATCAGGTGCGCGCAAAAACGGCTGAGTTGAAACAGCGCGTTTCAAACGGAGAGCCGATCGACGATCTGATGCCCGAAGCGTTTGCCGTCGTGCGCGAGGCGGGGCGCCGCGTGCTGAGCATGCGGCACTTCGACGTCCAGTTGATCGGCGGCGCGGTGCTCCACAAAGGCAAGATTGCCGAGATGAAAACCGGCGAGGGCAAGACGCTCGTCGCGACGCTGCCGGCGTATCTCAACGCGCTCGAAGGCAAGGGCGTTCACGTCGTGACCGTGAACGACTACCTGGCCCGCCGCGATTCGGAGTGGATGGGCCGCATCTACCGTTTTCTCGGCATGACCGTCGGCGTCATCCAGCACGAACTGAACGACGCCGAGCGTCAGGTGGCCTACGCCGCCGACATCACCTACGGCACGAACAACGAGTTCGGGTTCGACTATCTCCGCGACAACATGAAGTTCGACCTCGCGCATTACGTCCAGCGCGGGCATCACTTTGCCATCGTCGACGAGGTGGACAGCATCCTGATCGACGAGGCGCGGACGCCGCTCATCATCTCGGGCCCGGCGGAAGAGTCAACCGACCTGTACTACGAAGTCGATCGCTTCATCCCGCGCCTGAAGGCCGGCGCCGTCACCCGCGGCGATACCAAGGCGGAAGATCGCGAGGCGCTCGAGGCGACGGGCGACTACATCAAGGACGAAAAGCACAAGACGGTCACGTTAACCGAGACCGGGATGGCGAAGGCCGAGCAGCTGCTCGCCCATCGCATGCAGGCCGGCGGGTTGTACGACCCGGCCAACATGCCGCTCCTCCACCACATCAATCAGGCGCTGCGCGCCCACACCTTGTTCCACCGCGACGTGGACTACATGGTGAAGGAGGGCGAGGTCATCATCGTCGACGAGTTCACGGGCCGCTTGATGCCCGGGCGGCGCTGGAGCGACGGCCTGCACCAGGCCGTGGAAGCGAAAGAGAAGGTGAAAATCGAGCGCGAGAACCAGACGCTCGCGACGGTCACCTTCCAGAATTACTTCCGCAAGTACGCAAAGCTCGCCGGCATGACCGGCACGGCGGACACCGAAGCGGAGGAGTTCGCGAAGATCTACAAGCTCGATGTCGTGGTGATCCCGCCCAACCGCCCGCTGCGCCGCATCGAGAACCCGGATCTCGTGTACCGCACCGAGCAGGAGAAATGGGACGCGATCGTCACCGAAATCCTCGACGAGCATGCGAATGGCCGGCCCGTTCTCGTCGGCACGGTGTCGATTGAAAAGTCCGAAAAGCTCTCGACGATGCTCGACCGGCGGGGATTGAAGCGCGGCACCACGACGGGCGGGGGCGCGGACAAACATGTCGTCCTGAACGCGAAGTACCACGCGCAGGAAGCCGAGTTCGTCGCCCAGGCCGGTCGCAGGGGGTCGGTCACGATTGCCACGAACATGGCGGGCCGCGGCACCGACATCCTGCTCGGGGGGAATGCCGAGTTCATGACCCGGCAGCAGGCGCTCGCCGAGCAGATTGCCGAACGGCTCCCGAAGGGCGAGGAACGGTTCGTCGACGACGATCAGTTCGTGTACTTCTTCCACCTCGACGCGTTCTATCGCGTGCCGAAGCACGACTACGAACGAATCTTCCAGCATTTCAGGCAGCTCACCGACCGGGAGCACGACGAGGTCGTCGGCCTGAACGGCCTGCACATCCTGGCCACCGAGCGCCACGAAGCTCGCCGCATCGACAACCAGCTGCGCGGCCGCGCCGGCCGCCAGGGCGATCCCGGTTCGTCCCGCTTCTACCTGTCGCTCGAGGACGACCTGATGCGCATCTTCGGGTCGGACCGCATCTCGGGCCTGATGCAGAAGCTCGGAATGGAAGAAGGCGTGCCGATCGAGCATGGCATGGTGACGCGCGCGATCGAACGGGCGCAGAAGCAGGTCGAGTCGCAGAACTTCTCCGTCCGCAAACACCTGCTCGAGTACGACGATGTGATGAACAAACAGCGCGAGAACGTGTACGCGCTGCGGCGTCAGATCCTGGAAGGCAAGATCCGGCTCACCGACGAAGACGACAACGAGCAGGAGCTCGATACGCGCGCGTACCTCATGACGCTGGCGGAAGAGATCCTCGACTCGATTGTCGAGACCTATGCTGCCCGGCAGGCGGATTTCGAGGAGTGGGATCTCGACGCGCTGAAGCGGGAAGCGACCCGGGTCTTTGCGATCGACACGGCCGCCCTCGACTTCGGCGATCGCACCGCGGATGAAATCCGGGATGCGCTGTGGACGCAGGTTCTGCAGTCGTACGACGAAAAGGAGAAGGTGGTCGGCCGCGAGGTGCTGCAGCGCGTCGAACGCGACATCATGCTGCAGATCGTGGATCAACAGTGGAAGGACCATCTCTACAGTCTCGATCACCTGAAAGAAGGCATCGGCCTCCGCGGCTACGGCCAGCGCGATCCGCTGATTGAGTACAAGAAAGAGAGCTTCGAGCTGTTTCAGGCGATGAAAGAGCGCGTCGACGAAGAGATCGTCCGGTATTTGTGGTGGCTGCGGCCGGTCCTGTCGGATGAAGCGGCGCCGGTGCCGCGGCGTCCGGCTCAGCGCCGGCAGCCGCTCCTCATGAACGATCCGGCCGCCGAGTCGGCGTCAACGTCCGTCTTCGGTGCGCCGCGCTCGGCCGCGCCGACCCAGGCGCGTGGCGGCAACGGCCGCGCCCAGCAACCGGCGCGCGTCGGCGGAGACGACGTCATCAAGACCGTGCGGCGGGATGAACCGAAGGTGGGACGCAACGATCCTTGTCCCTGCGGGAGCGGCAAGAAATACAAGAAATGTCATGGCGCCACCGCCTAGAGAACACCACGATTGAACGCAGAGGTCGCAAAGGACGCAAAGTAAAGGTTTTCTTTGCGGCCTTCGCGGCCTTAGCGTTCCAGCGCGGCGTCAGTTTAGTCGGACATGCTCTTAGGTACTCGTGACGCTCCAATCAACCTCCTGTCCTCCGCGTCCTCCGTGGTGCGTTCGACATCGCAGGCCGACATGCGTCGGCCTTTTCCGTTTCAGGGGGAGGAATGAACGAAATCAAGTCGGTCGACGAGCTGAAGGAGCTGTGGGCCCGGGTGCCGCCGGCGAACGGGATCGAGCCGCTGCCGACGGCGTTGACATTCGACGACGTTCTCCTCGTGCCGCAGCATTCCACGGTGCTGCCGCATCAGGTGGACGTGAGCACGCGGTTGACGCGGAGAATCCGGCTCAACATCCCGCTGGTCAGCGCGGCCATGGACACGGTGACCGAGTCGCGCCTGGCCATCGCGATGGCACAGCAGGGCGGCCTCGGCGTGATCCACAAGAACCTGTCGGTCGACGAGCAGGCGTCCGAAGTTGATCGGGTGAAACGATCAGAGAGCGGGATGATCGTCAATCCGATCACGCTGTCCCCCGCCAACAGAATCTACGAAGCGCTCGATTTGATGAGGAAGTACCGGATCTCGGGCGTCCCGATCACCGAAGACGGCAGCAAGGAAGGCCGGCTCTGCGGGATCCTGACGAACCGGGATCTCCGGTTCGAGACCAACGTGAACCGTCCGATCGCCGACGTGATGACGCACGAGCCGCTGTTCACGGTGCCCGTCGGCACGACGCTCGACGCCGCGC
>QHWF01000570.1 GCA_003222455.1 Acidobacteriota bacterium | reverse complement strand
AATGGGTCCGGAGGCGCGACAGCGGACGCAGTCACCTGCTCGCCGCCGGGTGCCACGCGGTCGACGCGCTTCGCTGGTGCTCGGGCCTCGAACCGATTCAAGTGGGCGCGTTCCATACGCATTTCACCGCCGGTTACGAGTGGCCGACCTCGATCGTCGCGAACATGATCCTCGAAGGCGAGGCGATCGGCCACGTCACCAGCTCGACCGATTTCATGCTGCCTTACACGTTTCTCGTCGAGCTGATGGGCGATCGCGCGACGCTCCGGCAGGACGTCCTGCAGTGGCTCGAGGCGGTCGATGCCGGCGGGCGAGCGACGATACGCATTCACTGCACGATGCCCGACTCGGCGGACGTGACGCATCATCCGTTTCAGGCGGAGATCGACGAGCTTGTCGCGTGCGTGCTCGAAGGCCGCGATACGTCGACGAACGTCTTCGAGGCGCAAAAGACGATGGAAGTATGTCTCGCCGCGGATCGGTCGGCGGAACGAGGAGGCCAACCGGTTGCGTTACCGCTCATCACTGATAACGGAGGGGACGGAGGGAACGGCATCACCTGATCGGCAGTAACGGAGGGGACGGAGGTACGGAGGTAACGGAATCACACAGAGAAGCGGAGAAACGGAGTAAAGTGTTATTTTGTGCTGTGGTCCAAACGACGTCCTTCTCTTCTGTTCGCTGCCAGAAAGAACCTCCGTTTCTCCGTTTCTCGGTGTTAAACCGTTCCCTCTGTTCTCTCCGTTACCTGAGTTACGTCCGTTGCCTCCGTCTCCTCCGTTACCTCCGTTACCTCCTACACCGGGGAGAGTGCTGTGACCGATCGACGTTCACGCCGCGATTTTCTGAAGACCGTTGCCGCAACGGCGACGGTGCCGACCGTCCTGCGCGCGCAGGCGCCAGCAGCGTCGCAAACGGTCTCTGCGAACGATCGCATCCGGATTGCGATTTTCGGCATGGGCATCCGCGGCCAGCAGGACATGCGCTCGGCGCTCAAGGCGCCCGGCATCGAGCTCGTGGCGGCGGCCGACGTATACGAGGGCCGGTTGACGCTGGCGAAGGAGCTCTGGGGCGCTGATATCTTCACCACGCGCGACTACCGGGAAGCGCTCGCGCGGCCGGATGTGGATGCGGTGGTGATCGCGACACCGGATCACTGGCACGCGCAGATGGCCATCGACGCCATGCAGGCGGGCAAGGACGTGTACGTCGAAAAGCCGATGGTGCAGACACTCGAGGAAGGCCCCCGGGTCATCGATGCCGCGCGGCGCACCGGCCGGATCCTGCAGGTCGGCAGCCAGCGGGTCAGCTCGATTGTCAACGCCAAGGCGCGGGACCTGTTCCGTTCCGGCGCAATTGGCGAGCTGAATCTCGTGGAAGCCTGGATCAACCGCAACTCGCCGCTTGGCGCCTGGCAGTATTCGATCCCGCCCGACGCGTCGCCGCAGACGATTGACTGGGATCGTTTTCTCGGCCACGCGCCGAAGCGGCCGTTCGACCCGATGCGTCTCTTCCGCTGGCGCAATTATCGCGACTACGGGACCGGGATTCCGGGCGATCTGTTCGTCCACCTGTTCACCACGATCCATTTCGTCCTCGACGCGCTCGGACCGGCGCGCGTGACGGCGAGCGGCGGCCTCTGTCATTGGAAAGACGGCCGCGACGTTCCGGACCTGATGATCGCGCTGCTCGAGTACCCCAGGAGCGCGACGCATCCGGCGTTCCCGCTGTCGCTGAAGGTGAACTTCGCGGAAGGCGCCGGCGAGAATTCGACGTTCCGGTTCGTCGGACCCGACGGCGTCATGACGATCGGCGATAACGTGGTGACGCTGGCGCGGCGGCAGCCACCGAAAGAGCCGGGACACACGAGCGATACGTTTTCAAAGGCGATGCAGGAGCAGTTCCTGCGCGAGTACCGGGCGAAGTACGGCGACCAGCCGGAGCTTCGGGCGCTCAATGAAGACGCGTACGCCGCGCCGCCGCGATACAGCGACGCCGACGATCATTTCCGGATCTTCTTCGAGGCGGTGCGCACGCGCCGCCCCGTCGTCGAAGATGCGCTGTTCGGATTCCGCGCCGCCGGTCCGGCACTGCTTGCGAATCAGAGCTACTTCGAGGGCCGATCGATCGGCTGGGACGCCGAGAAGATGACGCGGAACCCGGTGCAGACTCACCAATGACCTGCTTGAACCTTCGTGCTTGCTCGCGACTCGCGTGTCAGCAGACCGCGCTCGTCGCCGGCATCGCGCTCATGGCCGCTGTACAGATCCGGGCGCAGAATACACGGATGCAAAACACGCTCACGCCGAAAGAAGCGGCCGCAGGATGGCGTCTGCTTTTCGATGGCAGGACGACGAGCGGCTGGCGTGGTTTTCGGCAGCAGCAGCTGCCGGAGGGCTGGAAGGCCGTCGACGGAGCACTAACGCGCGTCGGCCGGGCCAGCGACATCGTCACCGTGGACCAGTTCGGGGACTTCGAGCTGACAGTCGAGTGGAACCTCGCGGCCAACGGCAACAGCGGCATCTTCTTTCGCGTCACGGAAGACGACGATGTGATGTGGCACACGGCGCCGGAGCTGCAAATCATCGACAACGCCTACAAAGAGCCGCTCAAGCCGGGGCAGCTCGCGGGTGCGAATTACGATCTGCATCCGCCGTTGCGCGATGCGACGAAGCCGATCGGCTCATGGAATGAAACACGGCTGCTGGTAAAGGGCAGTCACGTCGAGCACTGGATGAACGGCGTGAAGGTGGTGGAGTACGAGTTGTGGAGCGACGACTGGGAACGGCGGGTGAAGGACAGCAAGTTCAAGGACTTCCCGAAGTACGCTCGGGCGCGAAGAGGTCACATCGGGCTGCAGGACCACGGCGACTGGGTGGCGTTCCGCAATATCAAGATTCGTGAGATGAAGAAGTAGGAGGGTGCCCGGCTAACCGACCCCGCCACACGGCACGACATTCAACGCAGAACCCGCAGAGCTCGCAGAACAAAACCGGTTTGCTCTGCGGGTTCCGCGAGTTCTGCGTTGATCGTCGTGGCTACGAATTCGGATGCGCGTCAGGCGCTGAGCAGATGCGTATCGTATCCAGCCCCGACCAATTCCTCGTACGCCTGCCAGACATCATCCGGAATGTCCTGGTGAATCTGGAAGCCCTTCTCGGCGTACAGCCGGATCCGTTGCAGATCGCCCACCATGATGCTGATCACATCGTCGCTCGACAGCGCGTCATGTGAGCCGGCGCTCAGATACTCGTCCAGCGACATGCGCGGCGACGCCACGATCACGTCCTTCTCGGGCCACAGCTTCTTGAACGTCGCGTAGCTCCGTCGCTCCATGTACGGTTTCTGCACGACGATGAACTTCTGCGGATCCAGGCGCCGCTGCAGCAAGAGCTGTTTCGTGAACAGAATGTTCTCGCCCGTGTTCGTGCTGCTGTTTTCGATGAGGATCCGTTCTTCCGGGACGCCCATGGCGATTGCGATTCTCGCGAACTGATCGGCCTCGGGCTCCCGCCACAACCGGCTCGTGATCGATCCGAGTCCGCCGGCGAAAACCAGGAGCGGGGCCCAACCCTCCAGAAAGAGCTCGGCTCCGCGGTTCGCCACGATCTTGTCGTGACTGCAGAGGACCAGGATCGCGTCGGCGTGCGAGACGTGATGATTCAGATGATGGTAGTCCCAGAGTTTTTCGACGAGCGCGCGTATTCGACCGTCCATGCTGGCTAGACCACGAAATGCGGCCACCGAAATGCAACCACGAAGTCACGAAGACACGAAGATCACACGAAGAATGAGAGTCCGAAGATCAGTTTTCGTGCGTTCTTCGAGTTTTCGTGGCTTCGTGGCAAAAAATGTAGCAATTACCAAGGACGCCGAGATTCATGCCTCCGCATTGGATTGTCATAAGGGGGCTCCTAGCGAGGCAGCCCGGCGATCTCTGTTCGTATCTTGTAGAGCGTTTTGCCGGCCGTAATGTACAGAGTTTTCATGTCTGTGCCGCCAAACGCATTGTTCGTGATGAAGTCCTCCGGGATTGGAATCACGGCAACCTCCATTCGTCCCGATACACAACTACCGGCGGATGCTCGCCGGACATCCGACGCTGCTGGCGCACGGCTGGAAGCCCGAGTCAGGATTCCTGCAGGCCAGGTGGGATCATTATTGCGAGTTGATGATCCTGTACCTCCTCGGCATCGGCTCGCCCGCCCATCCGATTCCCGCCGAGTCGTGGCGCGCATGGTCACGGCCCACGATGACGTTCGAGCGATATCA
>QHWF01000569.1:4578-6365 GCA_003222455.1 Acidobacteriota bacterium | reverse complement strand
GTCGTGCCGTCGTGGCAGGCGGTGTCGCACAGCGCCAGCGGCGACGCCGTGCTCTTCAGCTTTTCCGATCGGCCCGCCCAGCAGGCGCTCGGCTTGTGGCGGGAAGCGGAAGGCTGATGAACTGATATAGTAGTTTGCTAGGAGCGTGTTCGTCTAACAACGCCGCCGTAGAACGCAAAGGCCGCGAAGGCCGCGAAGGAATACCTTCTTTCTTTGCGTCCTTTGCGCTTGCCAGGCCGTAGCTCGCTTGAGACCGTCGAGCGAAGGCTGGGTCTCTGCGTTCGATCGTGGACGTTCGCTCTCTAGCGACTCGTCCTGGAGGAGAGATGACGACGGCTACGCTGACACCCCCGTTTCGCGCCGACCAGGTCGGCAGCCTGCTGCGGCCGGCGGCGTTGCTCGAGGCACGCGACAAGCGTAAACGTGGCGAGCTCTCGGCGGTGGACATGCGGCACATCGAGGACGCGGCGATTCGCGACGTGGTGACCATGCAGGAGGACCTCGGACTGCAGTCCATCACCGACGGCGAATTCCGCCGCGGGCTCTGGCACATGGATTTTGTCTGCGACTTCGCCAACGTCGAGCAGACGGCGGGGATCCCGATCAAGTTCCACTCGGACCAGGGCGACATCGAGTTCTGTCCGCCTGGCGTGAAGATCACGGGGCGGCTGGCGCGCCCGCATCCGATCTTCGTCGAGGACTTCAAGTTCCTCAAATCGATCGCGAACGCCACTCCGAAGATCACCATTCCCTCTCCGAGCGTGCTCCACTTCCGCGGCGGGCGGAAGGCGATCGATACGGCGGCGTACCCCGATATCGACGAGTTCTACGTGGACCTCGCCCGCGTCTACCGCGAGGAAATCCGCGATCTGGCGGACGCCGGCTGCCGCTATCTGCAGATCGACGAAGTGAACATGGCGTTTCTCTGCGACCCGAACCTGCGCGACTTCGCGCGCAGCATCGGCGAGGATCCGGCACGGCTGCCGCACACCTACGCGAACCTGGTCAACGCCGCGACGACGGCGCGGCACCGGGACATGACCGTGTGCCTGCATCTGTGCCGCGGCAACGCCCGCAGTCACTGGATTGCCGACGGCGGCTACGAACCGGTCGCCGAGGTGCTGTTCAACGAGTTCAACGTGGACGGCTACTTCCTCGAGTACGACAGCTCGCGCGCCGGCGACTTCAGTCCGCTCCGGTTCGTCCCGAAGAGCAAGCGCGTCGTGCTGGGACTGGTCACGACGAAGAAGGGCGCGCTCGAGAACAAGGACGACATCAAGCGGCGCCTCGACGAGGCCTCGAAGGTCATCTCGCTCGACCAGCTCGCCCTGAGCCCGCAGTGCGGCTTCGCCAGCAATGCCGAAGGCAACCAGCTGACCGTCGACGAAGAACGAGCCAAGCTGCGGCTGATTGTCGAGATCGCACGCGAAGTGTGGGGATAGAGAACCTCACGATTGAACGCTGAGGCCGCAAAGGACGCAAAGTAACAAATTCTTTGTTGCGCCTTCGCAGCCTTTGCGTTCGAGGGGCGTCGCGTCGGTCGTTGTCAGCAGCTCACGCGATGCCATCGCGCTGCACCACGTCAGAAACTGGCTCGATTTGTCAGGTGCGCGCGACCTTCGTTGGGCTCTCAGCATTAGCCGTGGCGGGGCCTGTCCGCGAACAGCCCCGTCCGAGCCACCCCACCGCGCACAGTCCGCGCAGGGGACCCCGGGGTGCTCGGCGAAAAGCGCTTGTCACGGCTGACGCCTCCGCGCCCGGCGGGGCGGGGCCCCCAACGCGGCAGC
>QHWF01000569.1:4005-4553 GCA_003222455.1 Acidobacteriota bacterium | reverse complement strand
TGTGACCGGTTTGCCGCATCTGGTCGGCCCGTGAGGAGGTCAGTTTCTTGGGAGAGATGCCGGTGGAACCCGCCGCTCACCGACGATCAACACAAAACCCTCTGGAACCTTCACACACAATCGCAGACGCGGGAATGATCGACGGTTCGGCCCGGGCCGAATCCATGCTAGCTGCTGAGCTAGGACGGCGCCGTAGAAGGATGACCTGGGCTGTCACGGTTAACGGGTAAGGTAATCATTTGGCATGTCCCCCAAATATTGGGGATGAGGATCCATGGCATACAACCTGTGCTACACTCTCAACCTCCCGATGTTCCTGCCATCAGCAGCATTGAGAGCGCTTTCACCGGCTTCCGCAGAGCAAAGAATAGCGACTCCTCGCCCGCCGCTGAAGTGGGCCGGCGGCAAGAGGTGGCAGCTCCCCCATTTGGTTCAGCACTGGGCGCGCGAGAAGCAGCGTCGGTTAGTCGAGCCGTTCTGCGGCGGACTCGCAGTGACGCTCGGATTGATGCCGGAGCGTGCGCTCTTGAACGACGTCAACTCCCATT
>QHWF01000569.1:0-3789 GCA_003222455.1 Acidobacteriota bacterium | reverse complement strand
AACATCAAGTACCGCAGCGATTTCCTGGCATACAGGTCCGTCTTCGCCAACTGGGAATTCACCAACACGCCGTTCGACCAGGTCGCATTGGAGGACAACGATTTCGTGTACGCGGATCCGCCGTACGACGTCGAGTTCACGCAGTACTCGACCGGCGGATTCGGCTGGGCGGAACAGGAGCGAACCGCCGAATGGCTGTCGAACCATCGCGGGCCGGTGATCCTCTCGAACCAGGCCACACCGCGGATCGTGAAGTTGTATCGCTCGCTGAACTTCAGCTTGAAGTTCGTCGACGCTCCACGCCGAATCAGTTGCACCGGCGATCGAACACCCGCGCCGGAGGTCCTCGCGTCCCGAAACCTGACAACTGGCTGAGACGCCCTTGCAATCCGGCTCTCGGCTTCAGGCTTTAGGCTTTAGGCTTCAGGCCCGACCCACGCGTCGGGTCGCTTGACAGCGTTCGCGACATCATCCAGGAACGCGGCGCCGCGTGCGCCGTCCACCACGCGGTGATCGCACGACAGCGTGAGTGTGATCATCGGACGCACGACGGGTTGACCGTCCACGGCGACCACGCGATCGGCGATGGCGCCGACCGCCAGAATCCCCGCCTGCGGCGGGACGATGATCGCGGTGAACGCGTCGACGTGATACATGCCGAGGTTGCTGATCGTGAACGTGGCGCCGGAGATATCGGCCGGCTGCAGCCTGCCGGCCCGCGCGCGGTCGATCAGCTCTTTTCGCCGGACGCCGATCTCCCCCATCGACAACCGGTCCGCGTGATGAATCACGCCGGCGACGACGGCATCGTCGGTGGCAATCGCGATCGCGACGTGCACGGCGGCATTCGTGCGGATGCCGCGGTCGATCCAGCTCGCGTTCAGCAGCGGATGTTTCGTCAGCGCGCGCGCGGCCAGCGCGACGAGCAGATCGCTGTGCGTGCCGCCGAACCGATCGCGCGCCGCGACGAGCCCGCTCGCGTCGGCCTCGCGGGTGAGAAAGAAATGGGGAACGCTCGTCCAGCTCTGCGCCGTCCGCTCCGCCATCAGCGTGTGATAGCGAGATTGCAGATTGCCGGAGCGATTGCGAGATTGCAGATTGAAGAGTTCTGATTGCAGATTGGCGGATTCTGATTGCAGATTGCCCGTTTCGGATTCCAGATTTCCGATCCCGGATCCATGTCCTGCCAGTTCCGGGATGTCCCCGGCGAGGATTTCTCCTCCAGGACCGGACCCTTTGATGGTTGCGGGATCGATGCCGCGTTCCGTTGCCAGACGGCGCGCTTTGGGCGAGATCCTGATCTCCGGCGCCGCCTGACCCGCAACCGTCTCGCTGGATGTGGCAATCGCCGAGAGACCAGCGTCGGATTGGCGTCCAGTCGGGGCGGGCGGAGCGCTCGAGGGAGCAGGTTCACCGGGTTTCACGAGCCAGGCGATAATCGCGCCGACCGCAACAACCGCTCCTTCACGAGCGCTCACCGCGGACAGAATGCCGTCGCCCGGCGCTTCGATTTCGACAACCGCCTTGTCGGTCTCGATTTCGAGCAGCGGCTCGCCCTTCGTGACCTTGTCCCCTTCCTGTTTCCTCCACGACAGCAGCTTGCCCGTTTCCTGCGCCATCTCCAGCGCAGGCATCACCACGCTCACCGCCATCAGCTCGACGCTCCGACGTGTTCCGACTTCGCGCTGGCGGCGATGAGATCCACAACGTCCCGGTTCGGCGGCGCCTCGGTTTCGCGGGTCGTTGATAGCGGGCCCTTGACGGTCATGTAGCTGGCACCGGCGACGAGCAGTTCCTCGGCCGGGAACCTGGTGATCATCTCGTGACCTGTCGGCGTGACGACGATTTCCTCCTCGATCCGCGCGGCGCTCCAGCCGTCGGCGGATGGCCAGAACGTCTCGAGCGCGAACACCATCCCCGGTTTGATCTCATGGGGATGATCCAGCGAGACGAGGCGGCTGATGACCGGCTTCTCCCAGATCGCCAGGCCGATCCCGTGCCCGAACTGCAGCGCGAACGCCGCCTCCTCGTTGGGAAAGCCGAAGTCGCCGGCCTTCGGCCACACCGCCGCCACGTCCGCGGTCGAGCGGCCCGGCCGGATCAACTCGATCGACGCATCCAGATAATCCCGGCACCGTTTGTACGCGTCGATCAGCGCCTGCGAGGCGTGGCCGATCGCGAAGCAGCGGTAGTAGCACGTGCGATAGCCCATGTACGAGTGCAGGATGTCGTAGTACACCGGATCGCCGGGACGCAGCACACGGTCCGAAAAGACGTGCGGATGCGGGCTGCAGCGCTCGCCCGAAATGGCGTTCACGCCTTCGACGTACTCGGAGCCGAGATCGTAGAGCACTTTGCTGACCAGCCCGACGGCTTCGTTCTCGCGCATGCCGGGCTTCATCGCCATGTAGAGCTCGTGGTAGGCCGCATCGACCATCATCGTCGAATGCGCGAGCAGCGAAATCTCGTCCTGGGTCTTGATTTCGCGCGCATCGGAAAGCAGTTGCTGCCCGTCGACGACCGTGATACCTTCGTGTTGGAGTGCGAACAGAATCGGCGGCTCGACGACGTCGACGCCGACCGGCGCCTTCAGCAGGCCGCGCGCGTCGAGCTCCACCCGGATCTTGCGCGCGACGTCCTCCGCCCGCCCCATCTCCGGCGTCATCGCGCCACGCAGCAGCGGGATGCCGGCGCGCGACCGATCGCCCAGCCAGGGGCAATTGAGCTGATGATGCTTCGCCGCCGATCCGAAGTCCCACAGGATGGGCTCGTCGCCCTGCGGCAGCAGCGTGAAGCGGCTGATCTTGTCCTGCGCCCACGTGCCGATGTGCGTGGCCGTGATGTAGCGCACGTTGTTCATGTCGAAGCAGAGCACCGCGCCAAGCTCCGACTTCGCCAGCAGGCCCTTGATGCGTGCCAGGCGTTCGCGGCGCAGCCGATCGAAGTCGATCCGCTGCTCCCAGTCGACGCCCATCGTGCCGTACGTCCGGATGCCCACGGTTGCTCCTCCCTGGTGGAGACAACGGAGGTCACAGAGCAAACGGCTTTACTCAGAGAAACAGAGAAACGGAGACACACACTGAAAACGTCAAATAGGCATTCTCAGTTACTTCGTTTCTCGGTGTTTTGCCGTTCCCTCCGTCTACTCCGTTAACCGATTACACAGCTTCCGCGCGACCTCGAACACGGATCGCTCCGTCGGCACCGTCGCGTCCTCGAGCGGCGGCGAAAACGGAATCGGCACGTGCATCGCGCCCATCCGCGTGACCGGCGCGTCGAGATTGTAGAACGCCCCTTCGCCGATCACCGACGCGATCTCCGAGGCTACGCCGTAGCGCCCGTAGCCTTCGTCCACCACGATCGCCCGCGACGTCTTTTTCACCGATTCGAGGATGGTCTTCTCGTCCAGCGGCCACGTGGTCCGCGGATCGACGACTTCCGCGCTGATGCCGGCGTCGTCGAGCATCCTCGCCGCGCCCAGGGCCACGTGCACCATGCTGCTCGTGGCGACAATCGTGATATCGGTTCCGTGGCACTTGATATCGGCCACACCGAACGGCAGTGCATAGTCCTCGAGCGGAACCGGGCCCTTCAACCGGTATTGCATCTTGTCTTCGAAGAACACCACTGGATTGTCGTCGCGAATCGCCGTCTTCATCAGGCCCTTGGCGTCGTACGGTGTCGACGGCAGCACGACTTTGAGGCCCGGGATGTGGCTCGGCCATGCGTGCAGCGACTGCGAGTGCTGCGCCGCGGAACGCCGGGTGGCGCCGAGCGTCGCGCGCACCA
>QHWF01000568.1 GCA_003222455.1 Acidobacteriota bacterium | reverse complement strand
CGTTGAAAAACAGGGCGCGCCAGATGATGGCGATGGTGAAGTCGATCAACGATGCCAACTTCGGCGGACGGCCGTACGTCACCTGCTATACGTGCCATCGCGGCAGCCAGCGCCCGAAGGTCATTCCAAGTCTCGCCGCACAGTACGGCGAGCCGCCGACCGACGATCCCGACGAAATCGAAGTGCTGCCCGGAGCGCGTCAGACGGTTACGCCGGATCAGATTCTCGACAAGTACATCGAGGCGCTTGGTGGCGCGCAGGCGCTTGCGAAGCTCACAAGCGTCACCGCAAAAGGGACCTACGAAGGGTTCGATTCCGATTTCGCAAGAGTCCCGGTGGACGTCTACGCGAAGGCGCCGAACCTGCGTGCGACCGTGGTGCACATGGCAGGCGGGGACGCGACGTCAACGTATGACGGCCGCGAGGGATGGCTTGGCGCGCCGGCCACGCTGGCGCCGGTTCCGCTGATGCCGCTCGTCGGCGCGGACCTCGGCGGGGCGCGTCTCGACGCGCAGTTGTTCTTCCCGGGCCAGATCAAGCAACTGCTCACGAACTGGCGCGCCGATTTTCCGGCCACCACAATCGAAGACCAGCCCGTCCAGGTGGTGCAAGGATCGATGCCCGATGGCACGCGAGTGAAGCTGTACTTCGACAAGGCATCAGGCCTGCTGGTGCGGCAAACGCGCTATGCCACGACGGCGGTCGGGACCATTCCTTTGCACATCGCCTATGCCGATTACCGCGTGCTTCCGGGCATCGACGTGAAGATTCCGTTCAGCTGGCAGGTGACGTGGGTGAACGGTCAATTCACGATCGGCGTGGCGTCCGTGCAACCGAATGCGGCGATCGACGCGGCGCGGTTTGCGAAACCCGCACCGCCGCGGTGAATCCAGTGGCCGGCATCGTCGGCCTTCACCGGCCTCGTCTGTTGGGTGTAGACTCGCGGTGCTCGCGTCGAACGCCGAAGTGAGCACGTTCCCGTGGAAGGATCATTGCTTCGGGCGCATCGGCCCGCTTCAGCGCAGAGGACTGCGTCACGAGGTACGACATGAAAGCCAACCTTCTCGTAGCGTCGGTGTTGGGCCTTGGCCTTCTGACGATGGTGAGCGCCCCCGTGCTGGCGCATCATGGCAATGCGGCGTATGACGATCGCATCACCGAGTTCAAGCAGGCGAAGGTCACGCAATTCGCCTGGGCCAATCCGCACGCGCTGATCAATTTCGACGCCGTGGACGGGAAGGGCAACGTCGTCCACATGGTCGTCGAGACTGCGGCTCCGCAAGCGCTCCGGCTGATTGGCTGGACCAAGACGTCTGTCATGCCCGGCGACGTCATCACCGTCCGGATGTACGTCGCCAAGAACGGCAACCCTGCCGGCCGCCTGCAGAAGATCATCCTTGCCGATGGCTCCGAGCTGCACGACACCCAGCTTGGTGGAGATGCGGGCGGCAAGACTCGGTTCGATCCGGACGCCGACAGCGGCAAGAAGTGAGGAGGGCTGACATGCGCAACTCTCTCGCGGCTTCGACGGTCATCTTGTTCGCCGGGGTCGCGTTCCTGGCGACTGAGGAAGGCCGCGCTGCTCAACGTGGGCGGAGAAGCGGCGAAGGGTTCGTGTCCGAGGGCGTGCCCAAGATGCCGAAACCACCTGGACTGGCTCCCAAGCGGGATCTCTCAGGAGCATGGGTCGGACCGCAAAACAACAAGCCCGATCCGGTGCCGCCGATGACGCCGGCCGGCGAGGCGCAGTTCAAGCTGCGCAAGCCGTACGGGGCCGCCACCGGCCAGGGTGGCGATCAGGCGAGTGCCAAGGGCGAGCCGCCCTCGTCAAACGACCCGTTCATCACGTGCGATCCGCTGGGGTTCCCGCGGGATCTTCTCGCGCATGCCGTCAGCAGCCGTGGAGGGATGCTGTTCGGATCCGCGCCGAACCGGATCCTCATCGCGTACGAGCAGCAACGGACGTGGCGTGAAATCTGGATGGACGGACGAGCACTTCCAAAAGCCGTGGATGTGAAGGGTGCGCCCGAGTCCAGATATTACGGCCATTCAGTTGGTCACTGGGAAAACGACAATACGCTGGTCATCGATACGACAGGCGTGGATGAAAGGCCCTGGCTGGATGAAGCCGGTCATCCGCGCAGTTCCTCGGCACTCATCCAGGAGCGGTACACGCGTCCCGACGAGTACAACCTGCAGCTGACGGTCACGGTGGACGATCCGAAGTTCTATACGAAACCGTGGACGTGGATGCGGGCGAACTTCTACTGGATGAAGGCGCAGGAGTTTGCCGAGACGTTCTGCATCCCGTCAGAGGCGCTCCAGTATCGCGACACGCTCGCCAAGCCGTCGGGGATTGAGATCCGATAGCGGGCCAGGCAGCGACGGAAAATCTTCGCGCTCTCGTAGACTGGCGGCCCTGCCGAGTTAAGTGCAACGAACTGATGAGGAGCATGACGATGCGAAATCGGTGCACGGGCGCAATCGCAGGCGTAGCGGGCGTGCTGTTCCTTTCGGCGCTGGCTGTCGCTCAAGGCAATCAGAGCAATGCGCCACGTTCTCCGTGGAAATACTATCCGATGGATAGGGCCATTGGAGACGGCGGACCCGCGCCGAAGCGCGATCTCACCGGGACGTGGGCAGGACCGTCATCTGGCGCAGGTGCTCCCAGGCAAAAGAGCGAGGTTCCGGCACCGCTGACGCCAGTGGGCAAGCAGCTGTACGACCGGAACAAGCCGATTGGAAAATACAGTCCAGGCGGCACCAACGATCCTCACACCCGATACTGCGATCCGTTTGGTTTTCCTCAGAATATGACCAACGAGATTCGCGGGATGATGATCACGACGATGCCGAACCGGACCTTCGTCTTGCTCCAGTACATGGGTCTCTGGCGTGAGATTTGGACGGACGGCCGAACCCTTCCGACCAATGTGGGCGGCAGGGGCAGGGACACCCTCGATCCGAAGTACAACGGATACTCGGTGGGTCACTGGGAAGACGACTACACCTTCGTGGTGGATACCACCGGACTCGCCCCGGAGACCTGGACGACCAAGAGCGGCTATCCCCATAGCATCGATGCGCGCGTACAGGAACGGTTTCACCGGGACAGCAAGAACGATCTGACG
>QHWF01000567.1 GCA_003222455.1 Acidobacteriota bacterium | reverse complement strand
CTTCCACTCGATGAAGAGCGACGTCGTCCACGGCCTCCGCTTCACGCACCAGCACGAGCTCGAGAGGCAGGTGCGCAGCTATATCCCTTACTACAACGGCGTGCGGCTGCACTCGGGAATCGGCTATTGTTCTCCTATCGACTATGAGGCGCGGACGAGGTGAGCGAAACGTGTGTCTACAAAACCGAGGGAAGATCCCCGCGTGTTGTTCTGAATGAGCTGAGACGATCGCCGATTTACGGTCCTATCAGCTGCAGCATTTCGCGAGCACGTAGATCACCGCTAACGTGACAAGCACCGCAGTGGTAAACATGAGCCAGGAGGGTAGTTTCGGATATCCGAGAACTGCTGCGGCCAGCCCCCGCTCCTCCCGAAGGAGGCCTGCAAGTTCAATCTCGGGTCCCTGAGCGTCTCGAAGCCTCCGCCGGAGCGAGTTGCGGTGCAGCCCCAGCACGCGGGCCGCGCCGACCTCCTCCAGAACGCGCTGCACGATGATCCGCTCGAAGCGGTCGCTCGCCTGGCGCAGCGTCTCCGGCAGCTGCCCCGGACCCGAGCGTGATAGCCGAACGCGCCCACCTCTACCGGACGATCGCTCCCCGTACTTGTCCGTGATGGCTGGCATGCCACGTGCCGGCATCCGTCGATGAGTCGGGCGCGCATCTTCCGAGGAGGCTCCGCGTGGCTACCGTCTACGAGTTTTGGCAGCACCGCGCGACCGGTGATGTCTGGGCCGTGAAGCTGAGCCAGGGACGCGTCGTCGGCGCTACGCAGATTTCGCGCGCCGACGTCACGGCCGAGCTGCTGCCGTACCTCGCCTACCGATCGGACGACGTCGCGGACTTACAAAAACAGCCGCGCGACTTCAGGAGGATCGACGGCCGACGGGTCGCTTAAAGTTCTTGCAAGGCGCCGCGCAGCCAGTGAGCCTCTGTTTCGTCCACTCGTTCGTGCAGTCGCGGTGCAGGCGGATGCGGCGACCGTCCGCGAAGTCGAACTCGTCCTCGATCTGCTTGGCGTGGATCGGCAGGTCGCAGCCGTCGCACTTGCTCGACCGCCCGTATCCTGCCCATTGGATGGTCGGCGGCCCGCTCGGCAGGACCGCAGAGGCGAGGCGTTCGGCGATGAGTGCCGTGACGTCCATGTGAACCCTCTCCGGCGGCGCTTGCAAAATGCCTTGTCACCGGAGTCTCGGCGCCCACGCGGCGTCAACCATAAAGGCTGAGGTGGCGGCCCGGGCACTGTAGGCGACTCGCAGCGGCCAACACAATACGTAGATCTCCGGCCGTGGGACTGTGCCCGTGACCGTGCCCCGCGCCAGTCCAAGCGCGCCAAGACCAGCCAACGCCAGCGCACGCGCGGGTTGTGTGACCACCTGCATGCCCACGCGCGGCTCGGACGCGCGCACTGCTGGCGTCACGTGGCTCGCATGGGACGGATGAGACGAACCTAAGTAACTGGTAGGTCAGGCGCGCGCGTTCAGCCGCTGAAATCTCGTCGGCGCGGTCGGCGATTCTCCAACTTCGGTTCTCGGATCGAGGCCACGGTAATTTCGTAGCGCGTCACGAGATTAGATTTTGGCGGCCGGAATTTCGTGGCACGCTGCCCACGAAATTCCGCGCCAGTGCGCCCGGTGCCTCCATCCGTATTTAATCCGTATTTGCTGGTCGCTACCGTTATTACCCCTGTTTTTGGGCGCGGTTGGCGGACCTCGAAGTGAGGAATATCGGCGGGATGGCCTTAGGAAATTCTTTTCCTATCGCGAGTCGCGCATGGTTTTGCTCCGCACAATCCCGCTGTGACAGAATCGAGGAGGTGATTGTCGGCCTGGGTGTTCGCCGTCAATAGGCGGCGGTGGATGGCGGGCCGCGGGAGCCGACGCCGTCGTCCCATGGGAGATAGCGTTATGACCAAGTCCCCATCGCGCTCGACCTCTCTCGGACGTGTCCTCGTGATCGACGATGAGCCCGATATGGTGGATCTTCTGCGGCAAATCCTCACGGAAGCCGGTTTTGATGTCATTTGCGCGCTCAATGGTGGCGATGGGCTGATGTTGGAGGACTTCGAGCAGCCGGATCTCATCCTTTTGGATCTCACGATGCCAGGCCTCTCCGGATTCGACGTGCTTCGCCGAGTCCGCAGCGCGCGGCCCGACGTTCCTGTCATCATCGTAAGCGGACAGGCTGACCTCAAGCTGGCTCGCGCGACGCTTGAGTGTGGGGCGGCGAACTACCTTCCCAAGCCGTTCGATCCCGATCACTTGATTGACGCCGTCGTGGCGGCATTGAATGGTCGTGCGGCATCGCAGAAGAAGGAGGCGTCGCCGCGACCGCTGCGGCCCACTATTTCGGGCCGCGTCGATTAAGAATCGTAGGCGGCAGCTGCGCGACAGCGCGCGCGATGTCGAACCGTTCGGTGTGATCGCGACCGTTTCGTGAAATCAGCCGAACGCGCTGGGCTTCCTTGTAGGAAGCATGCGAAAGCCGTCATACTTTTCTTCGTATACCCAGCCCTCTCGATGGAAGGCTTCGCGCATGAGCGTCGGGCGCATCGGTTGAATGGCGCGGACTCGGGTCACGAACGGGCAGTCTATCAGCCTCCCGAGGCAAGGCTGACCGGCACCGCGACATTTCAGAGGCCGCGTCGGCCGGACCACTGTACGAGGCTCGTCCCCCCGTTCGGGGGTCGCGGCTTTCAGGATTTTCCCGAGTGGCCACTCGTGGTCGCGACTGGTAGCTCTACGGACATGCCGCCGGACCGTCCCCGCCCGCTGTGCGCGATCTGCAAGAAGCCGATCGAGCATGGCGAGGGTCGGATTCGGCGCGGCCTCGCGAGCGTACACGTCCAGTGCGCGAAACGCGAGGAGCCGAAGCGGAAGTCGAATCGCGACCGGTAGTCGCCGCGACCCGCCTCCGTCAGTGCGGTCCGCCGGCGACAGGGGCAAGCCGCTGGGCGAGGCGGCGTTCGGAAGGCGTCGGTTTGGCGCTACGCCGTGATCGAGGCGCGCGGCCGGAGGTAGGCTGGCGCCCGCGGACCTTGCTGACGCTCTTCGTCCAGCCTACCATCGCGCCAGCCGGGAGGCTGTGAACGACTGATGGCTGAAGCGCGCGGTTTGGGAATAGCCGGCAACGTGCAACGTCTCTACGAGTCACCTCCTCAGGGACGCCCTCGGCTATGCGTTCCCGGGGGCGGTTTTCATAACCGGTGCGTTGTTAACGGTCGCGTATCAGAATCCTTGCTCCGGCGCCGACGGTCTCGGCATCACGGCGCTCCTGCTGGCGTCATACGCTTGCGGCGTGCTCTTGCGCCTTTTCGGTACTCTTTCGCGTGTTCTGATAATTTCGTCCGCTCACACGGGATTGTTGGGCGATCCCTGGGAGCTGGCCGGTTCGCATGGCGCAATCTCACTCCGTGATAGGGCGTGGCGAACGCGTCATCCGGCGGCCCAAGTGGAGTTATACAAGAAGTATTTGGACGGCGATGACGAGCGCAATTCACGCCTGCGCCAAATCGCCGGACGCGAGTCGTCGTTCGTTCACATTGCGGGCATTTTAGGTTTTGCGCTCCTCGTGCTCATCCCATTCTTTCTATACGCGTCGACAAGCTGGCAGGCCGTTCTAGGCTGTCCGGAGGTTAAGACCGACCCATCGCAGGACTACTGATAATTTCCCTTGGGCCAACCGAGCGTATGGATTCGACCGCCTAGCATAAGAGCCGGTGTTGGGGGGAGTTCACCGGAGGCCAGGCCTTTCGCTCGATGCTGATGATCCGTCTGGGCGAGGCCTACGTGCTGCTGCACCGCGACGAGTCTCTCGAGTGAAGTCGCGAAAACGCGCTGGCGCAATTACCGGGCGAATAACCAGAAGCGACCTCGGAATACGGCTGTAAATACGGAGTGAGGAACACTCGGGAATTTCGGGGCCGGATCTGGGCGCCCGAAATTTTCGGCGACGACTACTGGGAAATTTCGTGGCACGGCCGCGAAATTTGGTCCGTCGTCGGGCGCGGCCGTATCGACCGCCGAGTGCGGCGCCTCGGTGGTGTGATCATCGAACCATCTAATTTCGTGGTTCCGCCACAAAATTAGATTTTGGTCGCCGGAATTTCGTGACCATGCGCCACGAAATTCGCGCCCGGGAGCTCGCTGCCGCCATCCGTATTTCCTCCCGTATTTGCGGGTTACTATCGTT
>QHWF01000573.1 GCA_003222455.1 Acidobacteriota bacterium | reverse complement strand
CGTGACCGATTTCGCCGCTGGCGCCGGTGATCAGAACAACGGGTTTGCGCATCTCAGGGCTCTAGGCTTAAAGGCTCAAGTCTCAAGTCTCAAGTCTCAAGTCTCAACGCTCGAGACACGACGATTTGACGATCAACGCAGAACGCGCAGAGCAGCCACCTTTTCTTCTCTGCGAATTCCGCGAGCTCAGCGTTGATTGTCGTGGGTGGGCTCTCAAGGGTCTGGGCGCAGGGGTCAGGGCATTTTTCGCTTCAGCAAATCGGTGTTGAGCGTTGACCGTTGAGAGTTGAGAGTTGATCAACATCCGAGCGCGCGGTGAGCAGCATGTTGAGCGCGGTATACACGACCACCACGATGACCAGCCAGCGGACCGCGGTGAGCGGCAACGACCGCACCACGTACGCCGCAACGAGGACGGCTGGAAAGCCGCCGAGCGCGAGTCCCCATGCGCCCGCCACGTGGTAGGTTCGCGTGCGGACGAACCTGATGCTGCTGACCGGCATCAGAAATGCGCACGACCCCATCATGATCGGGAATGCCGCCGTCGGGTTCATGCCGAGCAGGCTGACCAGAATCATGCACGGCGCGTAGAGACCGATGCCGAGCATCATCAGCACGCCCAGGGCGAAATTGCCGCCGAGGCCGAGCCACAACCGCGTGCCGCTCAGTCCCAGCGTGTCGCCGCCGGGCGGAAACAGATCCCGTTGCGCCATCAGAAACAACGCCGCCGCTCCCAGCAGCGCGAGGCCCATCCCGATCTGAATCCGCCGGCGCGGCCAGTGCACGACAACCCCGGCCCCGAGCCATGCGCCAAGACACGCCGCCACAATCATCAGGACGAGCGTGCGCGACTCGACGGGAACAATCTGCGTGTAGATGAACGCCTGGGTGATGGTCGCGGGCGCGTGACCGACGTTCAACGTTCCCGGAATCAACTTCACCGGCACCAGGCTCCTCAACTTGTACACCGACGTCGTCGTCGCAAAGGAGCCGATGCCGAGCGTGTCGAAAAAGGCCGTCACGAACCCGATCGCACCCTGCAGCCAGGTTGGCCTCGCGAAGCCACCGGCAACGAGTGTGAGGCCGTAGATGACCAGCACCAGCGAGAGCCCGAGGAAGAGCAACCCTTTAACGCCCATTCACGAGCTCGTTCGTGTAGGTCTTCGACAGATCGATGGTCGCGCCGCGGACCTTGTCCATCGACTGGGCGAGCAGCGTGCGGACGGCTTCCGCGCCGTCGGCTTCCATCACGCCATCAGGCGAGAACATCGCCATCGTGTTCTTCACAGCGTCCGCGTACAGCCCGGGATCGTCGCCGCGGAAGTCCGCCGGCGTCCGGTCGGCGATTTCCTGCGGCGTGTGTGCCTGCAACCAGACGAGCGTTCGTTTGATGGCGCGGGCGAGCCGTGCGGCCGTCTCTCGCCTCGTGTGCACCCATTCCGCGCTCGCATAGAGCACCGATGCGGGATAGGTGCCGGTCCCGAACGCGTCCTTCACGCCTTCGGCGTGCCGCAAGTCGGCAAGGATGCGCACGCCCGGCGCGCGGCGCTGGACGATCGTGAACGCGGGGTCCGTCAGCATGCCCGCATCGACCTTCCCGCGCTCGATCGCCGCAATCGCCGTCCCGGCCCCGCCAATGCCGGTGACGCTCACCGATTCCACCGGCACATCATGCCGGTGCAGCAGGAACGTGAGCAGCATGTGAGACGACGAGCCCGGGCTGGTCACGCCGACGACGCGGCCTTTGAGATCCTCGATCCGGGTGACCGGACTCTGCGGCGACGTGGCGAGCACCAGGCCTGGAAACCGCAACATCGTGACAAACGCCACGAGCGGCCGGCCTTCCGCCGCCATCTGGATCGTGTGGTCGTAGAATCCCGACACCACGTCGGCGCTGCCACCAATCATCGCCTGCAGCGCCTTGGCGCCGCCCGCGTGATCCTGCAGCTCCACCTCGAGCCCTTCTTCACGATAGAACCCGAGCTCGCGAGCGAGCGTGGTCGGCAGATAAATGAGCTGGTTCTGACCGCCGACTGCGATGCGAACCGTCATCGCCGATCCGCCGTCCGCCCGGTCCGGCGATCGGCGGCAACCCGGCAGAAGCGTCAGCACGAAGCACACCAGGACACGCGTGGTTCTTCGTGTCCTTCGTAATGTTCGTGCCTTCGTGACGAACGGTCGGGGCGGCTCGCGAGCCGCCCCGACTAAGATTTCCATCGCAACAACCAGCGCTCCAATCGTGTCACCCCCGCGCTGACCATCAAAACGACCGCTCCGAGAACCGTCATCCCGGCGAACACGCCGGTCGTGTCGAACGTGCCCTCGGCCTGTGAAATCACGTAGCCGAGCCCCTTCGTCGAACCCAGATACTCTCCCACAACGGCGCCGACGACCGCGAATCCAAGGCTCGTGTGCAGGCTGGAGAAGATCCACGTCAGTGCGCTCGGCACCAGCACGTGCCGGACGAGCTGCCGTTCGCTCGCGCCGAGCATCCGGACATTGTCGATCAGCACCTGACTGGCATCGCGGACGCCTTGATAGGTATTGAAGAACATCACGAAGAACACCAGCGTGACGGCAAGCGCCACTTTCGACCAGATGCCGAGACCGAACCAGAGCAGGAACAGCGGCGCCAGCACGACCCGTGGAATCGCGTTCAGCATCCTGATGTACGGATCGAGGACGCGTGCCAGCATCGGTGACCGTGCGAGCGCGAATCCGACGGTAATCCCGAACGCCGCGCCCACGAGCAGTCCGAGCAGCGACTCCTCCAGCGTGACGGACAGATGGCCCCACAGGCTGCCGCCACTCACCCAGCTGCCGACGCGCCGGACGATGTCGGTGGGCCGGCTGACGAAGAAGGGATCGAGCAGCTTCAGCGACACGAGCCCCTGCCAGAGGGCGAGTGCGAGCACGCCGACGACGATCTGCCAGAAAAAAACCGCCGCACGGCTGATCGCCCTCACGTCATCCACGGCGCACCCCCACCTGCCGCTGACTTTTCAACACCTCGCTCCGCAGCACACCCCACAGCGTCCGGTACAGATCGATGAAGGCCGGCGTCGTGCGCAGCTCCATCACGTCGCGTGGGCGATCGAGCGTCACGCGATGACGCGCGATGATGCGGCTCGCGGGACCAGCGGAAAGCACAACGACTTCGTCAGCCAGCGCGATCGCTTCTTCGAGATCGTGAGTGACGAAGAGAACGGTCTTCCGCGAGGTCTGGCTGAAGCCAGACACGACCGATGATTCAGAGATCGCGGCGCCCAACTCCAAAGACCTCTCGCGCGGGCCGGACTCTTTCCGCTCCGGGTGTGTCCGGCTTGAGCCGGACCCTTCCCAGAGCGTGAGCAGCTCGGTCTCCATCCGCTGCCGCGTGTGAACGTCGAGGGCGCTGAACGGTTCGTCCATCAACAGCAGACCGCGGTCGATAATCCAGTGCTGCGCCATCGCCACGCGTTTGCGCATGCCGCCACTCAGCTGCGCCGGGTAGTGCGCCGCGAACGCGGTCAATCCGACGCGCGCCAGCCACGCATCCGCGCGAGCGGCCGCTTCGGCGCGCGCGATGCCGGCAAGCGTCAGGCCGAGCGCGACGTTGTCGCGCACGTTCTTCCACGGAAGCAGCGCATCCTGCTGAAACAGATACGTGGCGCGCTGGTTCAGTCCCGCGAGATCCGTACCGCCCGAGACCACCCGGCCGTTGGTCGGCAGCAGCAGTCCCGCCGCAATGTTGAGGAGCGTCGACTTGCCACACCCGCTCGGGCCAACGATCGCCGCGACCGCGCCCGCCTCGACGTCCA
>QHWF01000572.1 GCA_003222455.1 Acidobacteriota bacterium | reverse complement strand
CGTTTCAGGCCCATCATTCCCGCCAAATCCAGGGCTTCCACGTCGCGCGTCACGGGTCTGAACTCGGCACACGTCCATGCAGCCGGCGTCGATGGAACCTGAGCTCGAACGGCGTCGAGGATCTGCTGATACGCCAGCAGCGCGCCGCGATCGTTCCAATGCGTGTCGGTCCGCTGGTAGATCCGTTCGTGGGGCTTCGCTTCGAGCAGCGCGGGCCGGACGTCAACGCTCGCCACGCCCGATCCGTGAAGTGCTTCGTACACCTGATCGGTCCGCGACCGAGCTCGTATCCTCGCGAGCGAGGAGGGCATCTCCTCGGGATACACGACGTGCTTGTCGGGCGCGATCGTGAACACATAGGCGATGCCGCGTCCCTTCAGCCAGTCCGACGCGCGGGTCACGGCCGCACGCCAGTTGGCCATGCCCTCGGCGGAGAGCGGCTCGTCGTTCGCGTAGTCCTCGATCGATTTGTCGTCGCCGTAGAAAAACCACCCGTTCCGGCCCTTGACGACGGCTGCGGACGGCGAGACACCAAGCAGAAACAGCCGGCTCTCGCCGTACCAGCGGACGAGCGCTGCTCGAAATCCGAAGTGATCCTCGAACCAGAGGCTCACGCCGTCGGGGAGCCGTGCGATGGCCGACCATGATCGGCCGATCGTCGGGAACGTGGCGAGCTCGCGGTTCTCGGCGCCGGGATCCGCGCCATCGAACCCGGCGAGATTGGCGGCGAGCGGCAGCGAGATCACCGCGAGGAACAGCGTCACGAGGGTGATGTTCGTGGCGCGCTGACCGCGTTCGTGGACGTCGGGCCTCATTGAGCGTCAACTCACGACAAAGGACACACTTCTTCGTGAGCTTCGTGAGCTTCGTGGCTTGTCAACGATCGAAGGGTGATCATGTTCGCAATCCGTGTCGCGCATTTAGAACCGGAAGTAAATAAATGGGTTATAGGTGCGCGCCGCCATCTGCAGGATCGACGCGACGAGGAGGACCATCAACGACACGGTGCCGAGCGCCGATACCCTCCTCGTCCGCGTGGTCGGGCGTCCGTCGTCGACTCCGGCCTGGACGCGCGCCGCGAGTGCCGGAATCCAGGGCGTCGTTCCAATCGCACCGGTGACCAGCGCGAGCCACAGCTCCGGCGTGAGATACCACTGCACGGTGAACGGCGCCGGCGCCGCCGGACTGAGGCCAGCCATCGCTTTCAAAAAGCCGACGGCGTTTGTGAGCGTCTCGGCCCGGAAGAACACCCATCCAATCATGACGACACCAAGGGTGTACACGTGTCCGCCAACCGCAGCTGCCCGGGAAGTGGAAGGCCGACCGCCCGGCATCAGCATTCCGTCCGCGCCGCGAGCGGTCCGCCGGGTCGACACGCGCTCGATCACCAGGAACACGCCGTGCCACAGGCCCCAGAGCACGAAGTTCCAGCTCGCGCCGTGCCAGAGGCCGCACAAAAAGAAGATGGTCACCAGGTTGCGGTACGTGCGGGCCGGCGGCACGCGGTTTCCGCCGAGCGGCACGTACAGGTAGTCGCGAAACCACGTGGACAGCGAGATATGCCAGCGGCGCCAGAAATCCTGGACGCTCGCGGCGATGTACGGCCAGCGGAAGTTCTCGGGAAAACGGAATCCGAACATGCGTCCGAGACCCATCGCCATGTCGGAGTAGCCGGAAAAGTCGAAGTAGATCTGCAGCGTATAGCAGACAAGGCCAAGCCACGCGTGCCCGATCGAGAGCTGTGCGAACGGCATCGCGAAAATCCGATCGGCCGGCCCGGCGACGACGTTCGCGATCAGCACCTTCTTGGCAAGACCGATGATAAACCGCCGGATCCCGTACGCCAGGTCGTCGATCGTGACGGTTCGGCGGGCGAGCTGATCGGCGATGTCGCGGTAGCGGATGATCGGGCCGGCGATCAGCTGCGGAAACAGCAGCAGATACAACGCGGCGTGGACGGGACTCTTCTGCGCCGTTGCATCCCGGCGGTAGACGTCCACGACGTACGAGATGGCGTGGAAGGTGAAAAACGAGATGCCGATGGGCAACAGGAGCCGCGGCACGACGAGCGGCTGCGCATGGAGCGCGAGAAGCAGCGTGTTGACGTTGTCGGCGAAAAAGTTGGCGTACTTGAAGATGCCGAGGACGATCAGGTTGGTCGCGACCGCAAAAGCGAGCCAGGCGCTGGAGCCGCGCATGGCCACGGCGATTGCCATCCAGTAGTTGAAGGCGATCGACGCGAGCATCAGCCAGGTGAACGTGCCGCCGCCCTTCGCGTAGAAGATCACGCTGGCGACGAGCAGCAGCCAGTTGGCATATTGACCATGAATCGCGGGGGCCGAGCGTGCCCGGCCCGCCGCCAGTCGCGCTGCGGCTGGCGCGAAGTACAGCGCGAGCAGGAGCGGCAGAAACAGAAACAGGAACGTCGGTTCGGTGAACAGCACGTGGCTGAGAGGCCGCCTATGGTTGCGCGTTCGCGTTGAAGATCAGGATGTGCTGGCGGGGAAGCGACTCATCGACCTTCGTGAGCGTGAATCCCTCCGCTTCCACTTCCATTTTCGCCTCCGCCACGGTCATCTTGTGTTCGAGCCGGATGGGAATGGCCGGATCTTCTTTCCGGTACTCGAGCAGCACGAGCCGTCCGCCCGGCTTCAACGCCTCGCGCAGACGGCGCAGCATCGCCTGCGGCTGAGAGAGCTCGTGATAGACGTCGACCATCAACTCGAGATCGACCGACGCCGCCGGAAGGTTCGGATCGTCCACGGTGCCCTGCACGATCGTGACGTTGGTGATCTTTTCGCGCGCGATCCGGCGCTGCAACAGCTCGAGCATCTGCGGCTGCAGGTCGTTGGCGTAGACGCGGCCGCCGGCGCCGACGCGCCGGGCGAGCCGCACGGTGATGTAGCCCGAACCGGCGCCGACGTCGGCGACCGAAGCGCCTTTCGGGATCTGCAGCAGGTTCAGCGCGAGATCGGGTTCTTCTTCGTCGATTCGTTCGGCTCGCTCCAGCCAGTCGGCGCCCGGATATCCCATCACCGGCGCGAAGCGTCGTCCGCTGATGGGATGTGTGCCGGCCGTCTGCGCCGCCGCGCCGGCGGCGAGCGCGACCGCGGAGAGGATGAGCACGCCGCGCTGCCACCGTCGCATGTGACTAGAATATCAACTAATGGCCGACACCACGCTCACTCCGTCGCGGTTGTGGAAGACGATGACGTTCGAACAGCGGCAGCGCGTGGCACGCGCGTTCTGGCAGGACGAGGAAGCCGTGGACGATCAGACGCAGGCCGCGCTCCTGATCGCGCAGCAGAAGAAATTCCGGCCGAAGACGGTGGCCGGCCTCGACGTCGATCGGAAGGCGCGCCACCTGGCCAGCCTCGGCTCGCTGCCCGGGAGCATTGCCGCGCGAGCGCTCATCGTGTATCACCTCGCTGAGCATCGGGCGATGATGGGTGCGTTCCTGGACGCGCTTGGCGTCGCGCACGAGGACGGCCTGATCAAGGACGAGAACGTGAAGCCGGATCAGTCGAAGATCGCACCGGCCGCAGCCCAGCTCGCGCAGCAGTTCGACTCCGATGACGTGCGGCTGTATCTCAACACGCTGAGAGAAACAAAGGAGCGGAGGCGTTTTTGTACAGGTCATGTTCGTCTCCGTTGCTCCGTTTCTCTGTGTGATGCCGTTATCTCCGTATCCTCTGTTAGCGACGACCTGTGGTGATGCCGTTATCTCCGTATCCTCCGTTGGCATCTCTAGAGCGGATAGGGCAGCGTCATGCCGAGCAGTGTGACCAGGATCAACACGACGGGCGTCAGCGCGAAGAAGACGACCATCGTGTAGCCCATCACGTCGCGCGCGCCGAGACGGAACAGACCGAGGATCGGCAGCATCCAGAACGGCTGGATCAGATTGGCGAGGGCTTCGCCGAGGTCGTACGCCGAGACCACCCAGCCGAGATGCGTCTTCAGGGTGTGCGCGGCATCCATGACGTACGGGGCTTCGATCACCCATTTCGATCCTCCCGATGGCACGAAGACGCCGAGGACCGCCGAATAGAGCGCGACGAGCGGCGGAAACGTGGCCGGCGTCGATACGCTCACGAACGCCCCGGCGATCTGCCGGCTGAGATGCGTGGAGGTGATGATGCCGGCGATGCCGGCGTAGAACGGGAACTGCAGGATGACGCCCCACACGGCCGGCGTCGCGTCCTGAACGGCCCGCATCAATCGCGATGGCGTCCAATGCAGCAGAAAGCCAACGAGCAGAAACGCCAGATTGAGGATGTTCAGATTCAGCGCGTTCAGCGGATCGGCGGCCTGCGTGAAGTAGCGCACCAGGTACGTGGCGCCCAGCGCGACGATGACCCAGGTGAGAATCGGCGAATGTTCGAGCCACGCGCCAGGCGGGATGGCTTGATTGCGGATTGCTGATTGTTGACTGCTGATTGTTGCCCGTTGATTGCTGATTCCAGGTTCGGCGCCCTGACCGAGATCGATGCCGAGATTGCCTGCAGTCCGGCCGGCGCCGGCGGGCGGCGTCGCGAGCCACATCACCAGCGTGACGACGCCGACTTCGACGAGAACCGAGGCGATCGACTGCCACAGGAAGATCGTGTGGCGGAACGGCACGATGCCGCCGGGAATCATGCCGCCGTGCGCGACGATGTCGCGGATTTGCGGCTGGAGCGCGCCGGGTGTGGCCATCTGCAGGGCGGCGGATCCGCTGAGGCCCTGCGCCCAGATGCTGCCGAGCCCGAGAACACTCGCCGCCGCGAGCGCCCGGTAGTCCACCGCGTTCACGCGGCGCGCAACTTCGCGCGCCAGGACCGCGCTGAACACGAGGCTGAAGCCCCAGTTGATCCACGAGCTGGCCAGCGCGAAGACCGTCACGAGCGCAACGGCCGCCTGCGGCGTGCGCGGCCATCCTGCGATGGCGCGGATGAGCGCGCCCATCGGCCGCGACGTGGCGAGCACGTGACCGGTGATGATCACCAGCGACATCTGCAGCGTGAACGGGATCAGATCCCAGAAGCCGCGGCCCCACGCGTCGACGATCTGGACCGTTGTCGACGGCGTGGCGACGAGCGCGGCCGCGAAGACGAGCAGCGTCGCGACGAGGGCGAAGATGAAGGCGTCGGGCACCCAACGCTCGGTCCAGGCGGTGAGCGCGAGGGCGAGTCGCGCAACCGGACTG
The DNA here is from genome assembly GCA_003222455.1 of Acidobacteriota bacterium. Taxonomy (GTDB): domain Bacteria; phylum Acidobacteriota; class Vicinamibacteria; order Vicinamibacterales; family CAVVIG01; genus QHWF01. Next base: position 664 of record QHWF01000572.1, on the reverse strand, counting down.
ACGACCGGTGGAGAAGTGTTTTCAATCGTCGTGCGGCGTACCTTAGCATAGGCATTTGTGGCGGCAGCCTTCGTCGAGATTCCTTCTTCTCCCCTCGCGCCAGGTGTGGCGCCGGTGCGGATCCGGTACCGTGACACAGGCGCGGGGCGGCCGGTTGTCGTGCTCCACGGCGGCTGGGGATACGAGATCTATCCGTTCGACGCGCAAATCGCCGCCCTGGCGCACGCGCATCGAATAGTCATTCCCGATCGATCGGGCTACGGCGGCTCGCCCCCGATCGAGGATCTGCCGGCTGATTTTCACGATCGCGCCGCGGAAGAAACACGCGCGGTGATCGATGCACTGGGCCTGGCGCGACCCATCCTGTGGGGACACAGCGATGGCGCGATTGTCGCGTTGCTCCTCGCCCTCGCCCATCCTGACCGGATCGCCGGGGCGATTGTGGAAGCGACGCACGTGTACAAGCAGAAGCCAGGCTCGCGCGCGTTCTTCGAGGCGATCGTCGCCGATCCCGACTCGATCGGAGCGCGAGCCGCTGCGGTGATGGCCCGCGATCACGGTGAGCGCTGGCGGCAGCTCCTCGATCGGCATTCGCGCGCGTGGCTGCGGATTGGGCGGGACGCGCGCTCCGCTGCCGAGGAGTTTTATGGCGGTCGGCTGCCCG
>QHWF01000571.1 GCA_003222455.1 Acidobacteriota bacterium | reverse complement strand
TGAGATTGGTCACCACCGGCCGCACGCTGATCGGCTGCGGATTGCCCGCGCCGTCCTTCAGCGTGGCCATGTGCATCAGCGCCGGCGGCGAGGTCGACATGTCGATCCGCCAGACGTTGCCTTGCAGGTCTCCGCCGTACACGAAGTCCATCTTGGCATCGACCAATCCGGCCTTGAAGTACCCGCCCTGCCTCATCAGGCCCGACGGCGTGACCGTGGTGCCGACACCGGTGCTGACTTTGTCCAGCACCTGTCCGGTGATCGCATCGAGCACGTAGAAGAAACCTACGCCCGTCCCGGGGCTGACGTTGTTCAGGCCGGAGGTCAGGACGACGACCCATTTCCCGTCGAACGCGCGCTTGCCGATCACCGGGTTGCCGTAGGTGAAGCCCAGATCGGTGTCGCTGTGGCTGACGGTGCCTATCGCCGGGCACAGCGTCAAATCGGAGCAGAATTCCCACAGGCCCTTCGGGTTCTTCGGATCGGTGATGTCGAGCGCATAGAAACCGCGCGCGCCGCCGTTGGCGCCGCCGACGATGATGGTCTTCCAGATCCCGGCCGTGGCGTCGAACACGTCGCCGGTCTCCGGGCTCCCGTCGAGCATGAAGCGGTGCGCGTTCGCGTAAGCCGTGTCCGCGATCTGGTAGATGCCGGGCATGACGAACTTCGGCATGTAGGCGAAGTTTTCCGTTCCTGCCGTGGCTACCGGGTTCCCGTTGGCATCCACGGTGTTGTCGAAGGAGTGCAGCAATCCGTCGTTTGCCGCGACGTAAAGAGCACCGCCTCGTTGCCGGTCTGCCCGCGCAGGAACCCGATGAGCGCGGGACCCTGGTCGACCGTGAACTTCTGGCCGAAGCTCAGCAGCGGGTACTGGGCCATCGTAGGGCCCTTGCCCTTGAAGAAGGCCTGCTCGGCGAGCGTCATGCTTGCGAACTGGAAAGTCTTCAGCTTGGTCGGCGCGGTGGTGTCGAGCATCCAGATGTTGCGCGAATCGCCGCTCGCGCTGACCTGGGTGAGGAGCTGCTTGTCGGCTTCCCACAGGACGATCGGCTTGCCCTGACTGTCGGTCAGCACCGCGCCGGTCGTGGCGTCGAGTCGCTGCGCCTTGACGATCCCGGACCAGGTGTTGGTCTGATAGGTGGTGCTGAACGCGAAATTGTCCTTGGGCGTGATGTTCGGGCTCGAAGTGGCCGCAGCCGCCGCGGACGCGTTCCGCCCCGCAATGTTGCTCAATGCGTTCTGAAGCGCGTTCGAGAGCGTGCGCGGGTTGAGCGCGAGGAAGTAGGTCCCGCGCCCGTTGACGGCGGCGTGCCACAGATCGTCGAGCGCGCTCTGCTTGTCCTGTTGCGGCGACGGCCAGTTGCACACGCCCGCAGCCCAGAAGCAGGCGTTGGCGACGCCGTTCTTGATGTTCGCGAAATCCCCGGATGCCGTCTCGTAGTTGGGATCGTAGAGCATCAAGCCGTCGGCGAGGCCCAGGGTGAAGGTGACCATGTGCTGGTGTTGCGCGAAGTCCTTGTTTCCCGCCTTGCTCGGGACGTTGTTCGCGGACACGTCGCCGTTCGCGGTGGGCGTGGTGTTGGGACTGGTCGCGGGCCCGGTCGGCTTGTTGTTCCGGTCGACTCCGCCGCGCAGATCGGTCATGTAGTAGTACAAGGCGACGTCGGCGAGCGTGCCGGAGCCGCCGGGACTGGCCCCCGCCACGGTGCCCGGCAGAACGTTTCCGTCGTACGTGCCGGTGGTTCGGCTCGACACCGGATCCGTATAGGCGGGATTGACCCCGGCGGGCGTGTAGAGGTTATTGTCGATATTGTCCCAGTTCCCCATCGCGGTGCCGGCGATGTCCTGCCCCGCGTTGCTGTTCCAGAAACCGTCCGTGGTGAGGAGCGAATAGTTCTTCTGGCAGGACGACTGTATCGGGTCGTCGGCCGCCGGAATCCCTGCCGTCAGCCCCGTACCGAGCTTGCCCGCAAAAATCCATCCGGCGCGCGAAAGCGCCTCGCGCAAGGGCGTGAAGAGCCTGGGAGGCTGCTGGTAGAACTTGGTGTAGAAGTTGTTCGCCTGCGTCGTATTGAAATTGTCGATTCTCAGGTACTGGGTCGGATCTACGCTGCCGCTGGAGGCGGCGAGAATCGTGATGAAGCCCACGCGCAGATTGTCGGGCTTGGGCGGCGTGCCGGTCGGATTGGAGATGAACCCGCGAAACGAAATTCCCACCGAGGTCTTCATCATCTGCATGCGCGTGCGGTAGTAGGCGTACCATTTCGCGTAGTTCTGGATTTCCTCGGTGTAGCTGCACACCGGCGCTGCCGCGCAATCGACCCGGAGGGGCCGCCCGCTGTACGAGGTGACGGTGGATTTGATGGTGTCGCGGATGAACCATCCGTAGCGGGGAAACTGGTAGGTCTGCAGCCCCGTCACATTAAGGTACTTCAGCTGGCACCGGTTGGTCTGCGGCGTGGTCGCGATGAAGGTGACTGCGCCGTGGGCGAGCGCTTCCTCCTGCGTCCGGCAGAAGCGCACGTGCGCCGGGAACGGATGGTCGGCGGGCGGCGCGGCCGGCGGGATAACCTCGACGCAATCGGTGAGGTTGGGGTCCGCGCAGTATTCCACCGGGAAGATGCGGTAGGCGAGGGCAGGACCGTTGACGGTGCTCGCGACGTTGTACAGGCCAGTGCGCACCCAGGAACCGGACCCGGTCTGCAAATTATTTCCACCCCCATTGTAGGGATAGGTAAACGAATCGTTGTCGACCTTCGTGATGGTGACCTCGACGCCCGGGGTGAGGCGCGAATTATTGGTGAATGCGCTGATTTTGTCGTTGGTTTGCAGGCCGTGGGCAGTGCTCGTCACCGTGACGTTGGCGTTGCTCGCGGGACGGTTAAAACCGGTCGCCGAGGTCAATACGACCTGCTTTCGGTAGAAGCCATTCCTGGGGGAGCTGTCCGAGCTTCCGCCGGTGTAGCTGAACTGATTGGCGCTGATGAACGTGATCGTGGCGTTGTTGTTGTCAAAGCTGCCGCTTCCGGTTCCGGTCACGTAGATATGGTCGTTCGTCGCGAGGCCGTGCGCCTCGACGGTCGTGACCGTTATCGTGCTGCCGCTGCGGGAGAAACTCCCGATGGACATCATCTCGGGCAGGCCGAAGATTGCCAAGCTCGAGTTGGATGCGTGGGTGCGGTAGGGAAACTGGCCCGCGGACATGGTGCGGCCGAGGTCATCCGTCCCCGAGACGAGGTTGCCGCTCGCGTCGTCCTGCCCGTTGCGCTTGCACACGCCGTTCGAGTTGCAATACTTCCTGTCCGGTATCTGGGACGTGACGTCGATCGTGCCCGAGGAGGCCGTGTAGGCGTCCTTCGGGGTCGTGGTGGGCGTGAGGGTCCCGCTCGGCGGATTGATGTGCGGCTGGCCGTTCGAGTCGATTCCGGCCAAGTAGGTGAAGTTCGGATCGTACCCGACGCCGTTCATTGCAAATTCGCCGCCCGCGGAATACGGCGGGTCGCCTTCCACGCAGATACTGTTTCCAGTGCTGCTATTGTTTCCAGTGCTGGGGGTCATGCAGGGATTGTTCGGGGAACTGTTGTTGCCCGTGACCGCGAAAACGGTTCCCGGGTCGACGTAGTCGGGAACGAACTGCCAGGCCATGCTCCCCGAGTTGTCGAGCGTGAAAAGAAGATTCGGCACGATGTTATTGCCGCCTGCAGAGGCGAGCGGCAACTGGGAAATCGTGACCTGGGCAAACGCCGGCTGCGCCGCCAGATTGGCGGCGAGTCCGTAGGCGAGGAGGCGCTTGATCAGAACGAGGTGGTTGCGTTTCATGGTTTTGCTCCCTCTCAGGCGGGCGCGCTCTAGTTGAACGCCTTCACCAAGGATTGAACGATAGAAATCGAGTTGCGCGGTCCCACGGCCTTCGCCGTGATGCGGTAGTGGGTGGCCGGCACCGAGGTATGGGTGTCCGTCGGCCGAGTCTGGTCGGAGCCTTCCCCGGTCAGTGCCGCCGTGGAAAGCGTCGACGCGCAGATGTTAGGGTTCGGGTTGCCGCCGCAGGTCGCGCTGATGTCGCAATTGGCTACGGGGCACAAGCGGTGGATCAGGAAGAACACCACGTTGCCGCCGGCGTCAGGGTTGCCGTTGTTCAACTGCCCCGCCTCGCTCCAGTTGAGCGGCTCGTACCAGTCGGGGTCGTTCGCGGGGGGGACGCTGGAAAAGTAACCCTTCGAGGCCGTTCCGGACTGGTGGTTGTCTGCGATCAAGGCCGGGCCAAGATTCGCGGTGAGCCAGTTGACGCCGGCCTGGATTCCCTGGTCGGCCGCATTGACCGAAGCTTGCCGCAGCCCGATGTTGCCGGCCGTGATGGTCGCGGTATCCACCGAGCGCATCGTCGCGATGCCGGCGAGGGTCATCGCGACCAGCACGATGAGCGCGATGATCAGGATCGTGCCGCCTTGACGGGCGCGCAGCTGCAGAGAGCGCGCGCGCCGGGAGAACGAACGGAGAGTCCTCATGTCAGCTCGCCTTCCATATCCAGTTGCGCAAGGGAATCGTCGTCTCGAACACGCGATACCGGTAGCATCTCCAGTCATCCGGCGCAGCCACGCTCGAACTTACGTCGAGTCGCGTCTTGTAATTGAGGGCAGCCGCCCACGGGGTGCCGGTCCACCGCGGCTCGGCAGTGGTTGCATCGCAGGGATCGCTGAGCTTCCCCGAGGAGGGCTTCTCGGGTAGCGCGCTGCGCGAGACCACGGCGATGCGCACGGCGATCAAGTTGGCCCAGGGCGTGGGCGCGGGCGGGGGCGCCGCGGCCAATAATGCGTTGAAGGTGGCCGCGTCCACGTAGCGGTCGACGATGCCGTCCCCCTTTTTCGCGGGGCCGACGTTATACGTCACGGTCACGCCGTCGTTGATTCCGTCATCCAGCCCGTAGAGGGCGCGCATGTGGACGATGTTGTCGGCGACCGAGGTGACAACCGGTTGGCCGTTGTCGACCTGGAATTGCGAGGTCACCGTCAAGCTGCCGTTCGCGATGGCGTAGAAGTTGTAGACGGGCAAGTAGGCGGGCGCGGTTCCGCCGGGGGGCGTGTTGTAGAGGTTGCCCAGGTTGAATACGCGCGACACGTTGGCCGTGCCCTGACCTTGATAGACCACTCCCAGCCCACCGGCCGGGTTGAATCTCGGGTTGCGCGTGGTCCCTGCGGCGAGGTAGGAGGCGAGGTCGTGAGCGATCTGGTTCCCCGAGCTGATCTTGGTCACCTCCATGACGGCGCAATTTTTCGCCGTCCCGGGCTCGGCCAGGATGAGCAGGTCGCCGGCGCTGTACCCGAACGGGGTGCGGACCAACAGATCATCGGCGCCGTTCTTCGTCGCATTCATGTCCGCGCTGAGGGGGACGCTGGCTGCGGCTTGGGGCTGCGAGCCGTAGAGCACGCTGATCTGGTCCGGTGCCGTGGTTGCGGCCCCGGAGGTGATGAACACCGGAGAGAGCGTCATGGTGACTCCGGCCGGCGGAAAATTCGGAGTCGTGCGCTTGTTGTCGTATCCGACGATATTGCAGCCGACGAAGCCGGTGTCGTTGAATCCCATTCCCGCGTTCTTGAAATCGCGCTCCATGGTATAGAGCGCGATCACGCCGTTCTGCTGGGCATCGCCGCCGCTCGTGGTGGAGCGTTTGATGGCTTCGGACACCTCGAACACCTGGAAGATGATGATCATGCCGATCAACCCGATCAGCATGGCCACCAGCAGCTCCACCATGCTGAAGCCGCGCTCGGAAACACGATAT
>QHWF01000562.1 GCA_003222455.1 Acidobacteriota bacterium | reverse complement strand
AGGGAAGTGACCGCGCTGCGGATGCCAATGGCTGCGGTGCTGGGGAATCACGATCTCGAATCGGGCAAGGCCGATGAGGTCCGCCAAATCCTCACCGACGCCGGAATTGTCGTCCTCGACGGCGATGCATGCGAGCTGCGCGGCATCGGCATCGCCGGCGTGAAGGGCTTCGGCGGCGGGTTCGGGAAGCGAGCGCTCGGTCCGTGGGGCGAAACCATCATCAAGCAGTTCGTCCGCGAAGCGGTGGACGAGGCGTTGAAGCTCGAGGCGGCGCTCGCCCGGTTGCGCACGACACAGCTGATTACCTTGCTGCACTATTCGCCGATCCAGAAAACGGTCGATGGCGAGCCGCTCGAAATTTATCCGTTCCTCGGTTCGAGCCGGCTCGAAGAGCCGATCGGCCGTTATCCGGTGTCGCTGGTCCTGCACGGCCATGCGCATCGCGGCCAGCTGGAAGGCACGACGCAGACCGGCGTGCCCGTCTACAACGTCGCCATTCCACTGCTCAAACGATCGTTCGTCGATCGACTGCCGTTCCGCATCTTCGAGGTGCCGGTGGGACCGCCGGCGATCGGCGAGATGCCGCCCGCACACTCGACCTCCACACCACCGACGCGCGAACGCGAAGTCGTTGCCGTGCCGCACGGCCGGCGATCGACTGACGCGGTCGCGTCCTGAGGGCCCATGGAGACCGCCACTGCGCGTGCGATTCACGATCCGGCCGCCGATTTCTACATCGACGCGCTCCGGAAGCTGCAGAATACGAACATTCCGTTTCTCGTCGGCGGCGCCTTCGCGTTCTCGCACTACGCGCACGTGCCGCGGGAAACGAAGGATATCGACGTGTTCGTCAAGGCCGAGGATCTGCAGAGCGTCCTCGACGCGTTTGAGCAGCTCGGGTACCAGACCGAGGTGCCGTTCCCTCATTGGCTCGGCAAAATCCGCAGCGGCGATCATTTCATGGACGTCATCTTCAATTCGGGAAACGGCGTCGCCCGCGTCGACGATTTCTGGTTCGAGCACGCGGTGAAGACGAACGTGCTGGGCCTGATCGTCCGCCTGATGCCGGTTGAAGAGATGATCTGGTCGAAGGCGTTCATTCAGGAACGCGAGCGGTTCGACGGCGCCGACGTGCTCCACCTGCTTCGCGAGACGGGTCCTTCGCTCGACTGGCCGCGCCTGCTGATGCGATTCGGCGACTACTGGCGCGTGCTGCTCAGTCACCTGATCCTGTTCGGGTTCGTGTATCCCGACAAACGTCAGAACGTGCCGAGCTGGGTGATGGACGAGCTGATTCGCCGTCTCACCGTGAGCCGTCCGAATCTGCAGAGCGACATCTGCTACGGCACGTTCCTCTCGCGCGAGCAGTACCTGCACGACCTCGAGCGGTGGAAGTACCGTGACGGACGCGCCGCGCCCGAGGGCCCGATGCTGCCCGAGCACATCGAAGTCTGGACGTCGGCGATCAAGGAGGGCGAGTAATTCACCGGCTCTGGGCTCTGGGATCTGCGGACATTACGGTCGAACGCAGAGGTCGCAAAGGACGCAAAGTAAGACAGGATTTCTCTGCGGCCTTCGCGGCCTTCGCGTTCCAACGTCGTCTCAGTTAGTCGGGCACGCTCCTAGGCTTTAGGCTACTCAATCGGCGGAACCGTGGAGGTCGGGTGGGTCGGGGAGGCCACGCCGGTCGGGTGGGTCGGGGAGGTCAGGTCGTTCTGGGACGTCGGGTGGATCGGAAACGCCACGTCGGTCGGGACCAGCACCGGAGGTGGGATCGTCGGCGGGCACGAGCAGTGCGACGGGGAAGCGATCGAACAGCGTCGCCGCGGCAATCGTCAGCGCATCTCCGGTCGATTGCGGCTCGATGGTCTCGCCGGTGAACACATCTCGAAACAGCAGCGGATGCCCGTCCGGATCGGCGAAGCCTGCGGGCAGTTCAATCCGCGTGTCGCCCCAGACCACCGATCCGAGCGGCGGCGTCATGGCGTCCGAAATCAGCGATCCGATCAAGCGGGGCACGCACGTGATGGTCACCGCGCGGCGCGGCGTCGCACTGGTCGCGACACGACCGAACGCGAACAGGCAGTCGCGCCGGCCGCCAGCGACCTCCAGCGGCACGTACTCTCCGCGCTCGTAGACGTCCCGCCAGCCCGCCCGTGCAGCGAGCGCGCGGGCCGTCACGAACATTTTCACGCGGCCGTCCGCTCGATGCTCCAGCAGTTCCGATGCGCACTGACTGTCGGGCATCGCGCACGATGTGAGCGCGGCCAGCACCGCGCGGCGCTCCTCGTAGTCCACCGGCCGCCGGTTATCCGGGTCCACGAGACTCAGGTCCCAGAGCTCGGTGCCTTGATAGAAGTCCGGCACCCCGGGCGCCGTGACCTTGATCACGAGCTGCGCCAGGCTGTTGTAGATCCCGAGCGCGGCCACCCGTGCCTGGAATGGCAGAAACGCCTGGAGAAACGGATTGGGCCGGCGCCGATCCAGAATCGCCTCGACGAACCGCAGTACGGCGCGTTCATAACTCTCGTCGGGGCTCAGCCAGCTGGTATGCGCCTTCGATTCCCGCATCGCCTTCCGCATGTACCCGACGATGCGATCGCGGAATCGATCGTCCGCGCCCTCCGAACAGTCAAAGGGCCAGGCGCCGACGAGCGTCTGATATAGGAAATATTCCTCGTTCGGATCGGGCGCGGACACGCCTCTCACGTCGCTCCTGAACCGCCGGTTCAGGGTGCGCCACTTCGTCACCGCCTCCTTCCACGCACCGGGAATCTCCGACAACACGTCGAGTCGCGCGCGGACGTCTTCGCCGCGCTTGGTATCGTGCGTGGAGGTTGCGGACAGGGAGAACGGCCAGCAGCGCTGCCGCTCGGCCAGCCAGTCGTGTACCTGACCCGGCTCGAGCCCGAACCGCGTCGGGTCGTTGCCGACCTCGTTCAACGACAACAACCGGTTGTAGAGATACAACGCCGTGTCTTCGATGGCCTTGGCGACGACCGGGCTGGTCGCCTGCTGAAACTTGCCGACGAAGCGCGCAAGCTCCTCACTCGCCTCGGCGGATTCGAGCATCGTCTCCTGCAGCAGGAGGTGTTCGATGAAGTCGAACAGGAGCGACGTCACGGCCGGCGTGCGCCGCTTCGCGCACTCCACGGCCTGCCTGATGTAGCGCCGATCGTGATCGCTGACCGGTTGTCCGGCCGCGACATACGTGCGGTACACCGGGAAGCACGCGATCACTTCCTTGAGCGTCGAGATCAGACTGTAAAGCGTGAAATCGCGAAAATGGCGATTGCGTTCGGAGAACCGGTTCAGTTGATGGCCGAGCGAGTTGATGTCGCCCGACATCGTCTCGTGCATGACCTGCTTGCGGCTGCGGTACGCCAGTTCGTCGAACGACAGCCGTTCGCGTCGATCGCGGACGAACCGCGTGTAGATCGCGTCGAGCGCCTGCTCGTTCCGATGATCCACGAACAGGTTGTTGATCACCGATGCGAATTCGTACCCGGTGGTCCCATGGACCGGCCACTCGCCGCGCAGACGCTCATCGGCACCGAGGATCTTCTCGACGACGATGTAAAACCGGTTCGCCACGGATGGCGCGGACGCGGAGAGCGGGTCGTCATGCGTGCTGATGGCGCCGGACGTGTCCGCTGCGTTCGCGCTGGCGGCGCGATGCAGGTTTTCCTGCAGGCGTTGCAGGTAATCGCCGGGGGAGTACAGACCGTCGACGTGATCGATCCGCAGGCCGGTCGGGCCGCCCCGGCGCACCAGGTGGAACAGGAAGCCGTGGACTTCGTCGAAGATTTCGGGATCCTCCATCCGCAGTGCGGCGAGCTCGTTCACGTCGAAGAACCGGCGGTAGTTGATCTCTTCGGACGCGACGCGCCAGTGTGCCAGGCGGTACGACTGTTCGTGCAGTAACCGGTCGAGCCGATCGAAGCTGCGCGGCTGGCCCGCCATGCCGTTGAAGCGCACCACACAAGCGTTGACGAGCGTCCGGACGTCGGCACTGCGTTCGACGACCGCCGCGAGCCGCCGTTTGATGACCTCCTTTTCTCGCGCGCGCGTGGTGATGTCGGCCGGCTCGGTCGAGCTGCGCGGCGGCAGGTTTTCGCTGGCAGCAAGAATGATCTGCAGGTCGTCCGCGGCGTCGCCGGGATGCTGCGCGACCCAGTCGTCGAGCGCCCCCCGGAAGATCAACCCGTACGTGTCGGGCGCAACCGGCAACGCGTTGTCGTGGTACTTCACGAAAAATGCGCCATCCTGAAAGGCCAGCTGCAGCTCCTGACGTTCGAGCACCGCCCCGTACTGATCGCCGAGAATCGGAATCAGCAGCTTGTTGGCCAGCTCGCCCTTGACGGGATGCCACGAGATGTCGAAGAAGCGAGCGAATCGCGAGCTGGGACCGTTCTCGAGGACGTCGAGCCACCAGGGATTGACGGACTTCGCAATGCCCATGTGGTTCGGGACGACGTCGAGCACGTGTCCCATGTGATGGTCGCGGAGCGCCGCCACCCAGGCCCAGTAGTCGGCTTCGCTGCCCACTTCAGGATTCAACCGGGTCGGGTCGGCGACGTCGTAGCCATGCGGACTGCCAGGAACGGCCATGAGGTACGACGAAGCGTAGCAATCCGTGACGCCGAGCAAATGGAGATAATCGACGACCTGGCGTGCATCGCGAAACGTGAAACGATTGTTGAATTGCAAGCGGTACGTCGAAAGTGGAATGCGAGTCGCGGTCACAACCTCAGGAATATTGCAAGCCGAACGCCAGATCGACCATCGATTGACGCCGATTGATGTGATTCCTTCACACGCGCTGAAGGCCTGCGCTGCGCGAGTGAACTCCCGTCGAACTCAGCTGGTTCGCCACTTCACAGGCTCGCGCGTGGCAATCGACTTGCTCAGCAGAACCATATGTTAGAGGTTCTCGGAATGAGCTGGTTGCGCGGCGTCCTGATGGCGGCACTGCTGTGCGCCGGCGATGCATCCCCGCTGACTGCGCAAGACGCACGGGGGGGCCCCGCTCTGCGGTCGTCGCGCCACTCCGCCGGGGTCCCCACGGCGCGGACTGTGCGCCGTGGGGTGGAACGTCGGGGCGCCTCGCCGCCCTCGGTGCGACGCTGGACTTTCACCATGGGCTGCGAGGCTCTCGAATGAGCTGGCTGCGCGGCGTCCTGATGGCGGCCCTTTTCTTTGCGTCCTTTGCGGCCTCTGCGTTCAATCGTGATTTTCGCTCTAGCGATAGTTCCCGAACTGCAGCGCGATGCCGAAGTCGTGTTCGCGCAGCACGTGAATGGCTTCCTGCAGGTCGTCTTTCGACGGCGAGCTCACACGTACCTGGTCGGCCTGAATCGCCGCCTGGACCTTCTTCAGTTTCCGATCTTTGATGAACTTCACGATCTCACGGGCGGCCTCGATCGGGATGCCCTGCTGAATCGCGATGACGCGGCGCACGGTGCCGCCGGCCGCCGGCTCGCTGTCGGGAATTTTGAAATTCTTGACCGGCACGCCGCGGCGCACGAGCCGCGTCTGCACGATTTCCCACAACGCGTTCATCTTGAAGTCGTCGTCGGCGGTGAGCGTGAGCGTGTTCTCCTTTTCGTTGAGCGCGATGTCGGTTGTCGCGCCCTTGAAGTCGTAACGCTGGGCGACTTCCTTGCGCGCCTGATTCAAGGCGTTGTTCACTTCCTGGAAATCGATCGTGGAGGTGACGTCGAACGACACAGTAGCGGCCATGGGGAGATCTTAGAAGTGCGTGCGTGAAATGACAATTCCACCAGAGGAGCACGTCCGAGTAACTGACGCAGCCTTGGAACGCAAAGGCCGCGAAGGCCGCTGAGAAAGACTGTTCTTCTTTGCGCCCAGCCCACCCGACAACGACGGCCAGCGCGCAGGCGAACGCGGGCGTGCTGCCGGCCCAGCGCGTGACGGCTGCGGACAGATCCTCGAAGCGGTCAGAAATCGGGCGGCGGCGGCGTTGTCGATCCATTCCATCTGAATGCAACTGGAATACCAGGTAAGATTCCTCGCCGGGCGAGAGACGTCGGAAATGGCCGACATGGTGCGATCGTCCGGATAGTTCCCGGTGCGTGGCGACATCGACGCGACCGAGCTCGACCGCGCACTGAGACGTTCGAGATGCAGCGGCGCCGCTCGGCTGAAACGTGTGAACGCAAAGGCCGCGAAGGCCGCGAAGAAATCCTGGTTTTATTTGCGTCCTTTGCGGCCTCTGCGTTCGATCGTGACGTTTCGCAGCCGGGGCTTCACCTTTTTGACCTGATGATCAGATGGCGATGTCTGTGTTTGGTTTCGGTGAGCAGAAGCCCCATCACTAT
>QHWF01000561.1 GCA_003222455.1 Acidobacteriota bacterium | reverse complement strand
TCCTCTCCAATTTTGAAATCGAAATCTGAAATCAAAATCTGCAATCTGCAATCTGAAATCTGAAATCTCAAAGTTTCGTCCGCCTCACTTCCGCCGCCATCCCGTCCCGGTATGTCTGCAGCTTTGCGCGCAGGTCGGGCCGTGACGTCGCCAGGATGGCGACGGCCAGCAGTCCGGCGTTCATCGCACCGGCGGCACCGATCGCGACCGTCGCCACCGGCACGCCTTTCGGCATCTGCACAATGGAAAGAAGCGAATCGAGTCCGTTGAGCGCGGCGCTTTGGACCGGTACGCCGATGACCGGCAGGACCGTATGCGAAGCCACCATGCCCGGCAGGTGCGCCGCCCCACCCGCTCCCGCGATGATCACTTCGAGACCCCGGTCTGCCGCCGCGGACGCATACTCCCCCATCCAGAGCGGGGTGCGATGTGCCGAAACGATCTGACACTCGTGCGGCACACCGAACTGGCTCAGAATCTCGTCCGCCAGGCGCATCGTCTCCCAGTCGGACTTACTGCCCATAATCACGCCCACGAGGGGATGCGTGTCTGACACCGGCCTATTTCACCACGAGCGCGGCGAGAACCGGTAGCGGAAGCAGGTCGGAAGAACGCAGCGGCCTTTGGGAGCGTGTCCGAGAAACGACAATCCCACCACGGAGGACACGGAGGACAGGAGGAAAAATCCTGTTATCTGCAGGATTTTACCCTCCGCGTCCTCCGCGTCCTCGGTGGTGGTTGTCTCGGAGTCTATTGAATTCGACATAGAATCGATCCCATGAAACGCCGTGCACTGCTTCTGCTCGTCCTGCTGGCGACAACGCCCGGCTTCGCTCAGGCGCCGGCCAAACATGTGGCGGCCTCGCCTCCACCGATCGATTTGAAGTACACGTTGTTCCGGCTGCCGAACGGCCTGACGGCGATCCTCCACGAGGATCACACCGTGCCACTCGTCACGGTCAACATGTGGTATCACGTCGGCTCAGCGCGTGAGCGGCCCGGCCGCACCGGCTTCGCACATCTGTTCGAGCACCTGATGTTCATGGGCTCCGGCCACGTGAAGCCTGGACAGTTCGACGAGTGGCTCGAAAGCGCAGGCGGCGACAACAACGGATCGACTGAGAACGATCGGACGAACTACTGGATCAACGTGCCGTCGAACGCGCTCGAGCTCGCGCTCTTCCTCGAATCCGATCGGATGGGATATCTCCTCGAGACGATGACGCCGCAGGTGGTCGACGCCCAGCGTGATGTCGTGAAGAACGAGCGGCGCCAGAGCGTTGAAAACCGGCCGTACGGCGTCGCGGATGAAGTCCTCGGGGCGATGCTTTACCCGGAGGGACATCCCTACCACTGGCCGGTGATCGGATATATGACGGATCTCACAGCAGCGAGCTACGACGATGTGGTCGAGTTCTTCAAGAAGTACTACACACCCTGGAACGCGAGCCTCGTCGTCGCCGGCGACATCGACACCGGCAAGACCCGGCAGCTCGTGGAGAAGTGGTTTGGCGAGGTCAAGCCTGCACCGGGGCCCGAGCCAATGACGATTCCCGGAGCGATGCTCAGCGGGGTGCAGACAAAGACGATCACCGACCGCGTGCAGCTTCCGCGCCTCTATCTCGCCTGGATCACGCCGCGGCACTTCGAGCCGGGCGACGCGGCCCTCGATCTCGTCGGCGACGTCCTGGCCGGGGGCAAGAATTCACGTCTGTACAAACGCCTTGTCTACGACATGCAGATCGCGCAGGACGTGCGCGCGACGCAGGCCTCGGCGCAGATCTCCTCGCAGTTCCAGATCGTGGCGACGCCGCGCCCCGGGCACACGGTGGACGAGCTGAAGAAGGTGATCGACGAGGAGATCCAGAAACTCCAGCGCGAGGAGCCGACCGCGCACGAGCTCGAACGCTCGGTGAACCAGATCGAGGCGTCTTTCTACAACCGCATGGAACGCGTCGGCGGCTTCGGCGGCAAAGGCGATCAGTTGAACGCCTACTTCACCTACGCGGGCATTCCCGACTGGTTCAACGAAGATCTCTCACGATATCGCGCGCAGTCGACTTCGGACGTGCGGGCTGCCGCCGCGCAGTTCCTGCCGATCGATCGCCGTGTGGAGCTCACAGTCATGCCGGAGGGCGCGCCTAAATAGTCATCGACGTTGGAACGCCAAGGCCCCGCCTTCGCTCGTCGGGACTTGCGCGAGCTACGGCGTGGCAAGCGCGAAGGTCGCAGAGTAGAACCGTGCGCGACAGCGATTTTCGAAAAGACAACGAGGAGAGACATGATTTGTGACCTCCGCCTTCGCCTCTCCCTCCTCGGAATCCTCATCGGGGCTGCATCGCTGGCCGCCCAGCAGCCTCCCGACCGCAGTCACCCGCCGCAGCCGGGACCGCCGCCCGCGCTGAACCTGCCGCAGATTCAGAAGCGACAGCTTTCGAACGGCCTGCCGGTGTGGATCGTCGAGCTGCACAAGGTGCCGGTTGCGCAGGTCAATCTGGTCGTCCTGAGCGGCACGGCGCAGGACCCACCCGGCAAGTTCGGGATCGCCAGCCTGACGTCGGCAATGCTCGAAGAAGGCGCCGGAGCGCGCTCGGCGCTCGAACTCGCGGATGCCGTGGACTATCTCGGGGCGGATCTCAACGCCGCCACCGTCACCGACGCGACCATGGTGCGATTGCACGTGCCGGTGGCGAGGCTAGCCGAGGCGCTGCCGATCATGGCCGACGTGGCGCTGCGGCCGACATTTCCGAACGACGAGCTCGAGCGTCAGCGAAAGCAGCGGCTGACCAACATCATTCAGGCGCGCGACGACCCGGCGACGATCGCCGCCATCGGGTTTTCGCGCCTGCTGTACGGCCGCGCTCACCGCTACGGCACACCGGGTTTCGGTACGGCTGAAACGATCAAGGCATTCACCACCGACGATCTGCGCGCGTTCTACAACGCGACGTTCCGGCCGACCAATGCCGCGCTGCTCGCGGTCGGCGACATCACGGCGGACGCGACGATGCCGCTGTTCGAGTCCACCTTTGGCACGTGGAAGCCGCCGGGCGGCGGCGCGGCGGCCGCAGAAAAACTTCCCCCCGTCGAACAACCGGCCGCGCGCGAGGTGTCCCTGATCGACAAGCCGGGCGCGCCTCAGACGCAGATCCGCATCGGCTGGATCGGCGTGCCCCGCTCGACGCCCGACTATTTTCCGCTCATCGTGTTGAATACGCTGCTCGGTGGATCGTTCAGCTCGCGGCTGAACATGAACCTGCGCGAGAAACACGGCTACACGTATGGCGCGTCATCCTCGTTCGACATGCGCGCATCGGCCGGTCCGTTTTCGGCCGGGGCGGGCGTGCAGACCGACAAGACCGGCGAGGCGCTGAAGGAGTTCTTCAACGAGCTGAATGCGATTGGCAAACCGGTGCCGGCCGATGAACTGGCGCGCGCCAGGAACTACGTCGCCCTGCGGTTCCCCGGCGGATTCGAAACCACCGGGGACGTCTCACGCCGTCTCGAGGACGCGCTGGTCTACAAGCTGCCGGACGATTATTTTTCGAAGTACGTGCAGAACATTCAGGCGGTCACGTCGGCCGACGTGCAACGGGTGGCGCAGAAGTACATCCAACCGGCGCGGTTTATCGTAACCGTCGTCGGCGATCGCCAGCAGATCGAGCCGCAGATC
>QHWF01000560.1 GCA_003222455.1 Acidobacteriota bacterium | reverse complement strand
CCGGACGTACTCGAAATTCAGCGGTCTGTTGTTGATCCCGGTGCGCGGCGGCGCGATCCAGTTCGCAAACTTTCCGGGCTCGACGACCCGCCCGGTCATCAGCGACTGGACGAACGCGTGATCGGCCGGACTCGGCAGCCACTCATGGCGATGGGCGTTCCATTCCGCCTGGTTGATGACCCGACCATCCGGGCTGATGAACCGGCCGGCGAAGTTGCCGATCTCACGGTGGAATCCCTTGTGCGGCAGCGCCAGCCGGGCCGTCACGCCGGTCTTCGCGATGACGCGGTTCCACCGCTCGACGCCCGCCTGCACTTCCCTGATGTAATCGTCGCGCAGCCGTTCGTTGAGAGCCGTGAGCGCCGGCACGGCCTTCGACACGATGCGGTTGCCGGCGACCTCCTGCACGTCGTAGCTCGTCTCGGCCAGGACGTGATCGTCCTTCACCTTCGTCTCTTCGAACCGCCCTTTCAATCCGTAGGTGTAAAAGCTCGCGGCATTCGAGGAGATGTCCGACCCGAACAGGTCGAGCGTCACGCTGTAATGAAAATTCAAATATCGCTGCATCGTTTGCAGATCGACGACGCCGAGGGCGCGGACGTGATCGGGATCGTCCACCTTCTGCTCGGCCATCACCTCGGCGGTCCGCTGCACGATGCGCCCCACGCCCGTCTCGCCGACGAACATGTGGTGCGCCTCCTCGGTCAGCATGAACCGGCACGTCCGGGCGAGGGGATCGAACCCTGATTCGGCGAGCGACGACAGCTGATACTTCCCATCGCGATCGGTGAAGAACGTGAACATGAAGAACGCGAGCCAGTCGGGTGTCGGCTCGTTGAACGCCCCGAGGATCCGCGGATTGTCCGCGTCGCCCGATCGGCGCTCGAGCAGCGATTCGGCTTCTTCGCGGCCGTCGCGGCCGAAATACCGGTGCAGCAGATACACCATCGCCCACAGGTGGCGGCCCTCTTCCACGTTGACCTGAAAGATGTTCCGCAGGTCGTAGAGCGAGGGGCACGACATGCCGAGCATCCGCTGCTGCTCGACGGAGGCCGGCTCGGTGTCGCCCTGCGTGACGATCAGGCGGCGGAGCAACGAGCGGAACTCGCCCGGGACGTCCTGCCAGGCGGCCTGCCCTTTGTTCGCGCCGAAGTTCACCTGTCGATCCGGAGTCGGTGGCACGAGGAAGATGCCCCAGCGATAGTCGGGCATCTTCACGTAATCGAACTGCGCCCAGCCTTCGGGATCGACGCTGGTCGCGGTCCGCAGGTAGACATCGTAGTTGTGGCTTTCGGACGGACCCATGTCGAACCACCAGCCCATGTACGCCGGCTGCCAGTGTTCGAGGGCGCGCTGCAGCACGCGGTCGCGGCCGAGATCCACGTTGTTCGGAATGCGATCGATGTAATTGATGTGGTCCTGCATAAATCGTCTCTGGGCTTCAGGCTCTGGGCTCTGTTACCCATGTCCCCGATCGGGCGGGCCGCCCAAGCCTAAAGGCTAAAGCCTAAAGGCCTGCGCTACCAGCGCCGCCGATCGATACCTTCACACGACCGCGATCTTCACCAGACCGCGCCTCAGAAGCTGACCCGTGCGGCGAGCTGAAATGCCCGCGGCCCGCCGGAGCCGAACGTCTGGCCCACGCGCTGGTTCGCCTTCCCGAATGTCGCCGGCACCACGAGGTTGTAGTTGAAGTTCGTCAGGTTCGAGATATTGAGAATGTTGAAGACCTCGGCGATCAGCCGCAGTTCAGTCCGCTCGGCGAACTTGATGGTCTTCATCACCCGCACGTCCTGCGAAGCAAAGAGATCGCCCAACTGATACTCGGCGGGCAACGTGATTCTCGGGTACCGTTGATTGGCCGAGATTCCCGCGCGCCCCGCCGGCGTCAATGTTCCGGCGTAAGAGGAGTTGTACTGGTCGACGAGCGTTTGCAGATCCGCCTTGCTGAGGAAGTCCGCGTACCCCTTGCCGAGAATGCCGAGGAGCGGCGTGAACCCGGTGCTCGACACGTTCGTGCCGGTGTTGTCGAAGCCGTTAATCGTCGGCGCCACGGGCAAACGGCTCTGGAACGCGGAGAGCACCGACACCTGGAACTTCCACGGCAGTTCGACGGTGCCCGACACCGTGAGGTTGTGACGCGGCTGGTCCGGACCGTACGTCGCGAAGTAGTCGTTCAGGTTCTGCGTGATATCGAGGATGCTCTGGCTGCTCTGCAGGGCGTACGACCCGGTGAACTGGTAGCGGCGGGAGAAGCGTTTGTCGAGTCGGAGCAGCAGCCCTTTGTACGTGGCTTCCGCGCCCGGCCACCAGAAATTGATCGGACCCGCCGAGCACTGCGCGGCCGCATCGTTGGCCTGTGCCGTGCTCGCACACCGCGGAATCACCGGCCCGTCAATCGCGTTGAAGCGATTGAAGTCCACGCTGGCGCCGAAGAAACCGCCTGGCGTGCCGTGCAGCATCTTCCGGTAGACGACGTCGGCTTGAACGGCCATCTCGCCATTCAAATCCCGCTGGAACCCGACGTTGAAATGGTTCGCGCGCACGGTCGGAAAATCGTGCGGATACAGCGCGCCGAGTGCGTTCGCCTGCTTCGACAGCAGAATCTGCGGGGCATCCCCCGTCCCCGGGTACTTGGCGTCCTGCTGTGCGCGGAGCGCCGGAAGCTGCGCGAGGAACGTGCCGTAGGTGTACCTCAATGAATTGAGGAACGCCGTGCTGAACGGATCTCCTGTCAACGGGTTGGTCACGGCCGCGTTGCCGATGAATTGACGCCCCGACCCGCCGATGACGGCGCGCTCGCCAAGACGCCACCAGCCAAGCTGCGTGTCGTAGAAAATCCCGGCGCCGCCGCGAATGACCGTCGGCCGATCCCGCCCGATGGACCACGCGAAGCCGGCGGCGGGCGCGAAGTTCTTGTATTCCTTCTTCGTCGGGCTCAAGTCGTTGCCATAGAGCGGAGCAAGATACTGAGGCTTCGCCAGATCGTAGTTGAGCACGTTCGTTTCGTGTTCCCAGCCGAGCCCGTAGTTCAACGTGAAGGTCGGCGTCACCTTCCACCCGTCCTGGACGTACATGTGGAACCGATCGTTACCGCGGGCCGCGTCGAGATGATACGACGGCTGCGCGCGATCGCCGATCCCGAGGAGAAACGCCACGACCGGCAGCTTTTTCAGATCGTCTTGACTCCTGATCCTGCCATCGGGCAGACCGAACAGCGCCGGCGGCACACCGACCCCGGTCAGGAATTCCGGCGACAGCAGATAGGCTCGGGCCGGATCGAAAAACCCCCAGTAGCCGACGCCGTCGAAGTGCTCCCAGGTGCCCCCGAACTTCACCTGGTGCGTGTTTTTCTGCCACGTGACGTTGTCCGACACGGGGAACCGGTGCAAATTGCGCCCCTGCGGCGAGTTGAAGTTGTTCCCGAGCGCGAAATTCACCGAGTTCAGATAAAAAATCTCGGGCCCGCCCGA
>QHWF01000559.1 GCA_003222455.1 Acidobacteriota bacterium | reverse complement strand
AATCGCCCTTCAGGGCGTGTGAAACAATCACGGTGGCGTCCGCCTTCAGGCGGATGTCTCAATCCGGCTGAAGCCGGGCTCTACGCGTGACTGATTCTTACGCACGCCATTCAGGGCTGCCAGCTCGGACCTTCCAGTCGCCTCGGTCGGACCTCCTGTTTTCCTTGAATCCTCACATTTTTTCGAAGGAGATCCGACGTGTCTTTCCGCCTTCGCTTTGCTTCGGCGCGACAAGTATTGGAACGTCTGGGCTGGAGCCCGTTTTTCGAGGATCAGCGAACGCGTCTTGGCCGCAACGACCTGCCGTTCGCGCGCGTGATCGAAGAGCAGCGCGGAGCGTATCGCGTGGCCGGCGAGCTCACCGGGTGGGTTGAGGTCAGCGGCCGCCTTCGTCACGAGGCGACGTCGACGGCAGATTTTCCGGCCGTTGGCGACTGGGTGGGAATCCGCGGTGCACCGCTCGAACCGCGGGACGCCAGCGAACGCGGCATCGTCGAGATCCGCCTCGAGCGGCGAAGCACGGTTGCGCGCGCGGCGGCGGGACGCGCCGTCGATCGGCAGGTCATCGCGGCGAACGTCGACACGATCTTCGTGGTGACGGCGCTCGACCGGGATCTGAATCCTCGCCGTCTCGAACGGTATTTGACGATCGTTTGGGAGGGAGGCGCGCTGCCGGTGGTCCTGCTGAACAAAGTGGATCTGTGCGGTGAAATCGAACATGCGTGCGAGCGGGTTCGGTCGCGTCTGCCGTTCGTCGACATCATCGGCGTCAGCGCGCTGCGCGGCGACGGCCTGGGCGCCCTCGCGCCGTATTTGCGCCCGTCGCAGACGATTGCGTTGATCGGATCGTCGGGCGTCGGCAAGTCGGCGCTCGTCAACCGCCTGACGGCCACGGAGCGGCAGCGCGTAAACCACCTGGACGGCGATGGCAAAGGCCGCCACACGACAACGTCGCGACAGCTCATCGAGTTGCCGGGCGGCGCGCTGTTGATCGACACGCCAGGGATGCGGGAGCTGCAGCCCTGGGGCGACGTGTCTGCCGTCGAAGCCACGTTCGACGACATCGCCGCTCTCGCCCTGCAGTGCCGATTCGGTGATTGTGGGCACGATGGCGATCCTGGGTGTGCCGTGTGTGGCGCGGTCGATAGTGGACGGCTCGATCCGGATCGTCTCGACAACTATCGCCGGTTGCTTCGCGAGCTGGCCTTCGAACAGCGCAAACGCGACAAGTCCGCCGCCGCCGGCGCCAAGCGCCAGCTGAAACAGATGATGCGGGCGCAGAAGGCGCTGTATCGGGATCGCGACCGGTCGTGAAACTGGGGGCCGTCTGCGAGTACGCTATCCGGTAGTGTTACCGTTGCGGCGGACGGTCGAGCGCGTTCGAGTCAGTGAGGCTGCCGAAGAACGCAAAGGCCGCGAAGGCGGCAAAGAAATCCTGTATTACCTTGCGTCCTTTGCGACCTCTGCGTTCCATCGTGGACGTTCTTTAGCCCGGTAGTGTCCGAAGGACACCACCAAATCACTTGTCGACGATGATGGCGATGTGCACGCTGATCCTCGGGCTGATGATGGCGCAGGTCGCTGCGCCATCAGTGTTCCAGGTCCGTCTGGAGACGACGAAAGGAGCGATCGTCATCGAGGTCCATCGCGACTGGGCGCCCAATGGCGCGGATCGTTTTTACCAGCTGGTCACCAGCCGCTACTACGACGGCAATCGCTTCTTTCGCGTCGTCGCCGGACGCTGGGCGCAATTCGGCATCAACGGCGATCCGACGGTGGCGAAGGCATGGCGCGACCGGGCGATTCCTGACGATCCGCGGCGACAGTCGAACGTGCGCGGCACGGTGGCTTTCGCGTTTGCCGTCCCGCATGGGCGCACGACGCAGGTCTACATCGCCCTGACCGACCTGTCGGCGACGCAGGACGAACAGGGCTTCGTGCCGTTCGGCCGGGTCGTCTCGGGTATGGAGATGGCCGATGCGCTCAACAGTGAATACGGCGAGAGCTCCGGCAGCGGCATTCGGGCGGGCCGGCAGCAGCCATTGTTCGACGGCGGCAACGCCTACCTGGATCGTGCGTTTCCGCGGCTCGACCGGATCGTCAAAGCCGTGGTTTTGCCGTAACAGTCCGTGGTGAAAGTCCAGCGTTGCACCGAGGGCGGCGATGCGCCCGGCTGGCAAGGCGCGACGAGCGAGAATACCGGGAGTATTTGAACGAGGAGCAACGCAGCCAGACGGGATGCAGCGCCGGCCGAATGCAGCTGGAGTTTCACCACGGGCTGTTAAAATTGCGCCATGAACCTTCAAGATCTGCAGACGATGATCGACTATCACTACTGGGCGCGCGATCGGCTGCTCGACGCGCTCGAATCGTTGACGCCGGCGCAGTACAACCGCGATCTGGGCAGCAGTTTCAAATCGATCCGGGAAACCGTCACGCACACCTATGCCGCCGAATGGGCCTGGTACATGCGGTGGCGCGGGGAGTCGCCAACCGCCCTCCCGCCCGCCGATCGGTTCTCCGATCTGGCTGCGCTGCGCACGGCATGGAACGAACAGCAGGCTGACATGCTCGCATTCGTCAACGGTCTCGACGAGGCCGGCGTCGCGCGTGTGATCGAGTACAAGCTGCTCAGCGGACAGCCGGGCTCGTCGCCGATCTGGCAGATGCTGCAGCATGTCGTCAACCATGCGAGCTATCATCGCGGCCAGGTCACCACCATGCTTCGACAGATCGGCGCATCGCCGGCCAAACCGATGGACATGATCGCGTATTACAGAGTGAAGCAATCAGCGGCCAGAGCGTAAAGAGTCAGATCGCCGCCCCTATTCATCATCCGGCGCCGCGCCGCCGACCTTCGCGACGTCTTCCTGTTTCACGCGATCGACGTTGAACTTCTGCGCGTTGCCGATGATCTTGTCGAGCGTCTCGTCGAAGTCGAACGACGTCGCCTTCGAAAACCGCGTGTAGTTCACGCGCGCCACCACGAACGGCTTGAGATACGGGCTCGTCAATCCTCGCGCTTTGAGCTTTTCCACTGCCGCGCCCACGGCATCGTCCAGCTTCAAGATCTTCTTGCCGCGGCGTTCGCGCTCCTTCATCGCTTTCGCGATCGGATCGCCGAGGAACTCGTCAATGCGCCGCAGGATCGACTGATACGCCCCGCCGCTCAGACGAGGCCGCTGCTCGTAGCCCACGCCGAGCGTGAGGAATGCCGGCTGCTCGAACTCGAACGCATACGACTCCTCCGATCCGTCGCTCGTCTTCGCGAGCGCGCGCGCCATGCGAATCGTCTCGAGCGACTTCTCGCGCAGGTTATGCGCCTTTTCGGTATTCAGGGCGAGGATCTTGAACGCGACCGCGGGATCGGGCACCAGCAGCGCGACGATCGATTTGACGCCGAGTTTCTTCAGCGCCTGCAGGCGATGATTGCCGTTTGGTGTCAGGTACCGCCCGTCATCGCGCACCACCACGATCGGGTCGAGGAAACGGCCGATCTTCTCGATCACGACCATCAGCCGCTTCACATGGGCATCGGACGGATCGCGCTGATACGGCGTCGGCTCCACGCGATCGATCGGCAGGCCGGCCAGCAGCAGAGGCTGGCCGCCGAACGGATCGTTGTATCGACCCAGAACGGCGCCGCCATCGGTCTCGACGCCCCGCGCGAGCGTGTCCAGTTCGTCGCCGCCGGCATTCTTCGTTTCGCTGGGACTCAGCCCTACCGAGGACGGCGCGACTTTCTTGCGGCGGACCGCTTTCTTCCGAGGTGGCATGCTCTGATGATATGGCAGAGGTGTTCCATGAAGAAATTCGCCGTTGCGGCTATGGCCCTGCTAGCTGCCACCTCGACCGCCAGCGGCGCCATCTCGGCGAGCGAAGCCTCGCGTCTCGCCGCTGCCGCCAGCGTCGTGCAGGCGCTTCATCCGACCATTCCCGACGAGTACTGGGCCCGCGCACGCTGCGCCGCGGTGGTTCCCGAGCTCAAGAAGGCCGCGTTCATCATTGGTGGCGAATACGGCAAAGGTGTGATGAGCTGTCGCACTGAGGAAGCATGGGGTGCGCCGATGTTCATGCAACTCGCGAAAGGGAGCTGGGGCTTTCAGGCGGGTGCCGAGCAGGTGGACGTCGTCCTGCTCGTGATGAACGAAGCTGGTGTGCAGAAGCTGCTCATGAACAAGGTGACGCTGGGCGCCGATGCATCCGTTGCGGCTGGCCCAATCGGCCGGCAGGGCAGCGTCGGCACCGACGCGCAATTGCAGGCCGAGATCCTGTCGTACTCGCGTGCGCAGGGACTGTTCGCGGGGATCGACCTTTCGGGCGGCGTGCTCCGGCCCGATGACGATTCGAACAAAGCCGTCTACGGGGCCGGCGCCACACCTGCGGCGATTCTCGCCCGGCGGGAGATTTCCGCGCCTCCCGAGGCAGACGCGTTTCTCCGCGCCCTTGCCGGAACCGCCGCGAAGACCGCGGATTCGTCGTCGTCCGCCGCCGCCCGATCGGCATCGAGCAGCCAGACCGGCACATCGTCGCCGACGACCCCGCGCTCGACCACGACGCCAACGACCGACGATGACGTTCGAATGCGGATTGCGACCATGCAGCAGTTACTGGATCGGATGATCGCGTCCGACAATCCGCCGCCGGCCGCCGGCACAACGGGAACGACAGCCGATTCGCCGGGCTCGGGTGGAATGGTCACGGTCGGCCGCACGCAGTTGCTGCAGCTTCGACAACAGCTCGATTCGCTGCTCGCGGCCTTGAATCGGCGGTGAGTTCAATGTCAACTCTCAACTCTCAACTCTCAACTCTCAACTCTAAAGTCTTAAGCTTCAAAAGTCTCGACCCGAGACTCGAGTTTCAGGATCATCATTGACTTGAGAGTTGAAACTTGAGAGTTGAAAACTTGGGAATCCGTCCCGTTCAGCCGATGATGGCCGTGTCGGCTGCCGTGCTGCCGTCGGGTCCCGACTGGACCTACGAAGTGAAGTGGGACGGCTACCGCGCGCAAGTGGTCAAGAACGGCGCGACGGTCTCATTGGTCTCGCGAAATCTCAAGAGGATCACCCGGCAGTTTCCCACCGTCGCAGACGCGGCAGCGCACCTGGCGCCGAAGACGGCGCTGATTGACGGCGAAATCGTCGCCCTCGATCCGGCGGGCAGACCGTCGTTCCAGGCGCTGCATCACGCGGCGACGAGTGGCTTTTCGCTCGTGTATTACGCCTTCGACCTTCTGCACCTGAACGGACACAATCTGATGCATGCGCCGCTCGAGGAACGCCGCGCGGCGTTGCGCGACGCCGTTGCCGGATCCGGTGTGCTCCTG
>QHWF01000558.1 GCA_003222455.1 Acidobacteriota bacterium | reverse complement strand
CATCCGAAACGTCGGGTCCTCGGCGAGTCGCTCCGCGTCGTTGGTGTCCTCATACCCCGCCAGACGGCTGTAGACGGACTGACGGAACAGATCTCGGAGGGGGAATTGGCGGTTGTGTCCGGTGCGCGGATCAGCGAGATGTCTTTCGATCAGCATGTTCAGGCCGAGGCGTTCGTCCAACTCACGCGGCAGTAATAGCCCCGCATCGGAGGTCACCGTGGCGCCCCGGAACTCGACGCGAAGCTGGGGGTTGAATGAGAGGCGAATCGGGCCAGCGGCCGCGTCACCCACTGGATGATGCTCTCCGCACCTGCGAGGAGCTGCCGAGAGCCGCATTTCTTGCGGGTGTGACGCGATTATGGCCCTGTCCGTTCATCTATCAAAATGAAAATGTGGGTTTAAAGGAACCGAAACGCATGAATTGATTTTCATGGGGCCGACGTTTATCCTCAATCCGCCACAGGGAAGGACACCAACATGACCGCAACAAAAGGCTTCGTCGTACCCGCGGGTGGCGGGAAGCATCTCGACATGACGACGCCCGGCCGCTTCGCCGCCTTGAAGCTCCTCGGCCACGAGACCAATGAGAGCGTCATGCTGTTCGAGGAAACCGTGCCCGTCGGCACCAAGAGCCTCTTCCATCTACACCGCGACAGCGACGAGGTCGCCTGGGTGCTCGCCGGCGAGATCACCTTTAAGATCGGCGACGAGGTTACCGTCGGCGGGCCTGGCACCTGCGCGTTCTTCCCGCGCAACGTCCCGCATGCTTGGAAGAGCACTGGCCGCGAAACCGGCCGCGTCCTGTTCATGTACACCCCGGCCGCCGCCGGCGGCTACGTCGAGGACCTCTTGAAACGCCCCGGACCGATCAACGACGACGAACGCAACAAACTCCGCGAGCGCTACCGCTGGGAAGTCGTCGGGCCAAACCCGCTCTAAGGGGCGGCTTTGCGCGGGGCCTCGCGACGAGCCTTGGTCGGTTTGATCCAGAGAATTTCGACCTGAGACGGGTGAAGTTCGACGATCCCGCCCGCCGCGATGAACTGGCGTTAGAGGAGCCGTTCAGGCGGAGCCACCCGGGGCGTTGCACAACACGGCCGGATAACACTCTCCTGCAGCGGTCGCGCAGCGAGGCGCGCGCGGCGCTGAAGCGCGCGTTCGGCAGAACAACGGTAAGGCTATGGGTTGGAGTCGAGGGCGCGCTTCAAACACTCTTCGGATCGGTTGACCAGTGAAGAGTCTTGCGGTCGTCGCATACCCGACCCTATCTGATGGCGATCGCGAATGGATCGAGGGTATCCGCACCCGATATGACCCCCTGGCGGCCCGAATCGCGGCGCACTTCACCCTTGTGTTTCCGACGGAAGTGACCGAGGCTCCGCTCGTGGCTCAGGTCGGGAAAGCCCTCAAGTCCGCTAGCCCGATTCCAGTGGTACTTCGGCGCGCGGCCGCGTATTCAGACGCGATCGGGAGCGGCTGCTACGTCTTCTTGCTGGCTGAGGAAGGGCATCGAGAGCTACTACAGCTTCACGATACTCTGTATGAGGGCACCCCTACGGCTCACAGGCGCTTCGACATCCCGTTCGTGCCCCACGTTACGGTTGGCGCTCATCCGCAGATGAGCGAGTGCGAGCGGATTGTGAACCACCTGAACGAGGAGAGCCGTATCATCCGGGCTTGGATCAACGGCGTCGACGTCATCGAGATCGACGAGTCGACAATCCGGACGGTTGCAGAGATTCCGCTGGAGTCTCGGGGCAATCAGCTGCCGAACCCTAAAGCACGGCGGACCCGGGGGCTCGCGGTGCTCGCCCTCCGGCCGCTGACCGTGATCGGTTGGCCGCCGTGAGAGAATCCAGAACGCCGGGCCGCCTCAGCGCCGGCCGGATCTCGTGGTTCGTCTTGCCGACGGCCGTACTGGTGTTCGCGGGCGCCTCCTCGCCGTGGATGGCTCAGCGGGTTCCTCGATTTACCTTTCCGACCGTGGCCGCTGCTGGCGCCGCGCTGATCGTGTTGTCCTTCGTGAACTCGCTCGTTCAGCTCGTGCGGCGTCGCCGCGTGGAAGGGCACCTGCGCTTCTTTCCGGTCGTCGTCAATGTCGTTGCGCTGGTGTTTTTCGTGCTTCTGCCCCTGACGCATCTTGTGCGTGCGGTGACCCCCCTCGGAGACGGCGCTCCGCGAATCCACGCGGGCTTTGGCGACTGGCTGGGCTCAGAGGGCTATCCGCGGATGAGTTCCCATCGGGGCGTCGACGTCGCAGGCAGGATGAGCGCTGATGTGCTGGCAGCGGCCGACGGCCGCGTCACCGTCGCGCGTGACAACCGGGACTTGTGCGGGTTGATCGTCGTCATCGACCATGATCCATACGGCCTCCGAACGGTCTATTGCCACTTCTCCGAGATCGCCGTACGGGTCGGGGACAGTGTCAAGCGTGGCGAACGGATCGGGGCGGTCGGCACGTCGGGGCAGCGTGCGTGGCCTGGCTTTGAGCATGTGCACCTGGAGCTGCAGAGAGGGCGTAACATCAACGCCATCGAAGACCCGCTCCCACGGATCGTCGGATGTTTCGACGACACGAAGGTGTACCCGGCAGATCGCTTGGTGCTCACATATCCAGTGAAGTGCTGAGGATCTGCCAGCGAGGGCGGAGACGATGTCGTGCTGACAGCTGGGCTGGCCAACAGCACGTTTACCAGCCGAGAGAATTTCACGGGGTAGACGCTACGCCGCAAGGTGCTGAAGGGCTCTTTCCATCCGTTGTCCGCCCCCGTGCACCGCGAGGAGGCTTGCGTGGACGACACCCTTCTTGAGTTGCTGGAGAAGCTGGCCGAGTTTGGAGAGGAGAACGACGCTCGGGAGACCGAACGCCCCAAGCGGATGCTCAACATCACGCGCGATACGGGGCGCCTGCTCTGGATCATCGTCCGCGCCACTGGCGCCACGCGGATCCTGGAGGTCGGTACCTCCAACGCTTTCTCCACCATCTGGCTGGCCGACGCCGCACGCTCGACAGGCGGCCGCGTCACCACGCTTGAACTCAACCCCGAGAAGATCGCCTTGGCGCGGGCTAATCTAGCAGCCGCCGGACTCGACGTCGTGGTCGAGATCGTCGAGGGCCGTGCCGCTGAAACGCTCGCCGCACTGCCGGGTCCGTTCGATCTCGTGTTTCTCGACGCGGACCGGCCGAGCTATCCGACCTACTTGGAGCTTGTGGTGCCGAAACTACGCCCCGGCGGGATACTCATTGCGGACAACGTCACCTCGCACGCGCACGAATTGCAGGACTATCTCAACCGTGTGAAGTCCCACCCTCAGCTCTTCGCCGTGACGGTTCCAATCGGCAACGGCGAGGAGATTGCCCTGAAGCTGGATGATCGCTTGTAAACGTCTACCACAACGCGCTGACGAACCACGCGCTCCAGCGGACCGGGGGCTCGCGCTGCTCGCCCTCCGGCTGCTGACCGCGATCGTTTGGCGTACCGCGAATCAAATGAAAGGTACGCCGTGACAGGGGAGGTGGTGTAATGGCCTCGGACGAGTTTCGAGTCGGCGAGGCCGCGCGAATCCTAGATGGCCCGTTCATCAATTTCGTCGGGGTCGTACGAGCAGTTGCGACAACGCAGGCAGGA
>QHWF01000002.1 GCA_003222455.1 Acidobacteriota bacterium | reverse complement strand
GGTGGCAGGGGTCTCGCCCTGCGTATCCGCGCGCCGGTAATACAATGAAGTGGCGTTGCGGATCCCTCCTTACCATTGGTGGCGGACGGTCTTCTTCCTGATCCCCTCGATCGCCGTTTACACGATTGTTCTTGGCGCCGCGTCGCTGGTGTCGAGCCTGTTCGACAAGCGGGGATATTTTGCGCACGGCTGCGCGCGTACGTGGTCGTGGCTGATCCTGAGGACCACCGGCGTTCGCGTCACTGTCGAAGGGCTCGATCGCATCACACCGGGGACGACGTACGTGTTCGTCTCCAATCATCAGAGCATCTACGACACGCCGGTGATTTTCGCGTCGCTGCCGTACCAGCTCCGCATCATCGCGAAAGAGTCGCTGGCGCGATTTCCCGTGCTCGGGTGGCATCTGAAACGCGGCGGCCATCTGTTCGTGGATCGACGCCACCCGGACCGCGCGGGCATCCTGAGGCGATGGCGGGCGCTGGTCTCGGAAGGCCTGTCGCTGATCATTTACGCCGAGGGCACCCGCAGCCCGGATGGCCGCGTCGCCCGGTTCAAAGCCGGCAGCTTTCTGCTGGCGATCGAAGCGGGGCTTCCGATCGTTCCCGTCGCCGTGATCGGCACCCGCAACGTCATGCCGAAGGGGCGGCTGCGCACGGAGCCCGCCGATGTGCGGCTGATCGTGCACGCCCCGATCCGCCCACCCGCGATCGAAACGCCGACCATCCAGGATGCCAAGGCACTCGCCGATCGCGTTCATACCCTGGTCGCCGCGGCCGTGCACGATGATCGGCAAGCGGCGTCTAGGAGCGTGTCCGACCAACTGACGCCGTCCTTGGAACGCAAAGGCCGCGAAGGCCGCTAAGAAAATACTGTGTTTCTTTGGGTCCTTTGCGGCCTCTGCGTTCAATCGTGACGTTCGCCCCGGACACGCGCTGCCGGCGATCGGCGACCGGTATAAACTGAGCGGAATGACGTTCGTGACGGCGATCATTGCCGCGGGCGGACGCGGCACGCGATTCGGCGCCGGCGCGCCGAAGCAGTTGCTCATGGTCGGTGACCGGCCGATCCTCGAGCGCAGCGTGACGGCCTTTGTCGATCATCCGTCGGTGCACGAGGTGGTCGTCGCGATCCCGCACGAGCTTGTCAGCGACCCGCCCGGCTACCTGCGGCACGCGACGAAGCCGCTGCAGATTGTCGCCGGCGGCTCGCGCCGGCAGGACTCCGTGGCGAACGCGTTCCACGCGGCGAGCGGGCAGACCGAGGTCGTGGTGATTCACGACGCGGTCCGCCCGTTCGTCAGCGCGGATGTCATTGCGCGGACCATTGCGGCGGCGGCGGAATGGGGGGCCGCCCTGGCGGCGATGCCCGCGCGCGATACGGTCAAGCGCGCCGAGCTCGTTTGCCGGGACGCTCGCGACCAGGCTGGCGCACCACTGGCCGCCCGCAGCGTGTCGAATGGCGAGGTGGTGGTGGCACAGACGCTCCCGCGTGAGACGATCTTTCTCGCGCAGACACCGCAGGCATTCCGACGTGAGGTGCTGCGCGAAGCCCTCGCGCTGGGCGTCGATGCCACCGACGAAGCGGCGCTCGCCGAGCGGACCGGACATCGCGTCCGGCTGGTCGAGGGCGAGGCGTCGAATATCAAGATCACGACGCCCGAGGATCTGGTGATCGCGGAAGCCATCGCGCGCTCCGGGAGGGGCGCTTCGCGCGCCGACCGCGCATTCAGCCGGGCGGGTACCGGATACGACCTGCATCGACTCGTTGCCGGCCGTCCGCTCGTGCTCGGCGGGGTGACGGTCGCCTCCGATGTCGGCGCGCTCGGTCATTCGGATGCCGACGTGGTGTGCCACGCCGTGACCGACGCGATCCTCGGAGGCGCCAGCCGCGGCGACATCGGCCGGCACTTTCCCGATTCCGATCCGCGATGGAAAGACGCGTCGAGCCTCGATCTGCTCGCGCGCGCGGCGCGCCTGGTGCGCGACGACGGCCTCGAGATCGGCAACGTCGATGTGACCGTGATCCTCGAGCGGCCGAAGATCCGCAATCAGATCGAGGCGATGCGGAGCGCCGTGGCCACGGCGCTCGGCGTCGGCATTGCGGACGTGAGCATCAAGGCGAAGACGAACGAAGGATTCGACGCCATCGGCCGCGGCGAAGCGGTGGCAGCGCACGCCATTGCGATGCTCTGGCCATTTGGCATGCAGCCATAGGAACGCAAAGGCCGCGAAGGCCGCAAAGAGAATCAGGAATCGGCAACACGCATTCCAAATTCCAAATTCCAAATTCCAAGTTCCTTAATTCAAACATGCGGGTCCGTTTCGCACCCAGCCCCACCGGTCAGCTCCACGTCGGCAACGCGCGGACGGCTCTGTTCAACTGGCTGCTGGCCCGCGGCCGCGGCGGCACGTTCATCCTGCGCATCGAGGACACCGACGTCGAACGCTCGACGCGTGAGTCGGAAGCGGCGATCCTCGAGGATCTGCGATGGCTTGGGCTCGATTGGGATGAAGGACCGGATACGGGCGGGCCGCGCAGTCCTTACCGGCAGTCGGAGCGACTGCACCTGTACCAACGATATGCGTCGGAACTGCTCGCGTCCGACCGCGCGTACTACTGTTTCTGCACCGCGGCGCAGCTCGAGGCGGGGCGGCAGGAGGCGCTGGCGAGCGGCCGGCCGGCGCTCTACGCGTGCACGTGCCGGCGGCTGTCGCGCGAGCAGGCGCAGGCCCGCATCGGTGCCGGCGAACACCCGGCCGTCCGCTTTCGCGTTCCGGCCGAGCGCGATGTCGTCTTTACGGACGCCGTGCGCGGCGATGTCCGGTTTCACACCGATGTCATCAGCGATCCCATCATCGTGCGTGCCGACGGGCATCCGGCCTACAACTTCGCCGTCGTCGTGGACGACGCCCTGATGGACGTGACGCACGTGATTCGCGGCGAGGATCACATCTCGAATACGCCGCGGCAGATTCTGCTGTACGAGGCACTGGGATTCACGCCTCCGACGTTCGCCCACCTCGCGCTGGTGATGGGGCCGGATCACAGCCCGTTGTCGAAGCGCCACGGCGCGACGTCGGTCGCCGAGTTCCGATCGAAGGGGTACCTGCCCGAGGCGCTCGTGAACTACCTGGCGTTGATCGGCTGGTCGCCGCGAGGCCATGGCGGCGACGACGAAGAACTGATGCCCGCACCGGAGCTGGCGAGACGATTCGCGCTCGAGGACGTCGGGCACAGCGCTGGTGTCTTCGATGAAGAGAAGCTCGCCTGGGTGAACCGGCACTACCTGAAAATTGCGGATCTGATGCGGCTCGCCGAGCTGTCGGTCCGGTATTTCAACGAGGCCGGCGTGCCGATGTCGCCGGACCGCCGCGGCCTCGAGTTTCTCGCCTCGGCGCTCACGATGGCGAACGTCTCGGTGGATCGCCTGAACCAGGTGCCGGCGCGCCTCGCGCTGCTGTTCGCGTACGACGCGGAGGCCGCGCTGCGCGATCCGGACGTTGCCAGCGAGATGCGTGCCGAGGCGGCACGAGACGTGGTGAGGGCGCTGGCGGAGGAGCTCACGACCGCGCCGCGCCTCGATCGCGAGACCTTCCGGGCGGTCGCCAATCAGGTGAAGGCGCGCACCGCGCAGAAGGGCAAGGCGCTGTTCCATCCCATTCGAATCGCGCTCACCGGCCGGCCCGATGGTCCCGAGCTCGATCTCGCCGTTCCCGCGATCGATCGCGGCGCGGAGCTTCCGCCCGACGCGGGGATTCCGAAGATCATCGGGAATCGGGAGCGGGCGGCGGAGTTTGTGCGGGCGATAGCGAGAAACCGCTAACCACGTTCAAGAGGTACGGCTCGTCACGAAGTCACGAAGAAACACGAAGGACACGAGAATTCCAGGTACAACGGATACTTCGTGGGCTTCGTGTCTCTTCGTCTCTTCGTGATGAGCCGTCGTTCGTATCTCGTTATGAAGATCTACGGCATCAACCCCGTCCTCGAAGCGCTGCGCACGAAACGCGTGACCGAGCTCACAGTGTCGGCACGTGCGCAGGCAGCCGACCAGCATCGGCTGGCGGCCATCGTCCGGCTCGCTGAGACACACGGCATTCCGGTACGGTGTGCGAATGCCGACGAACTGGCGCGCCTCGCGCATGGCGGCGTGCATCAGGGCGTGGTGGCCGACGTGCGCGATCGGCCGAACGTCAGCGTCGAGGATCTCGTGACCGGCGCGAGCGGGACGCCGCTGATCGTGGTGCTCGATCAGATCGAGGATCCGCACAACGTCGGCGCGATCCTGCGGACCGTGGATGCGGCCGGCGCACACGGTGTGATCCGCCAGTCGCGTCACGCCGCACCGCTCGACGGCGCCGCCGCGAAGGTCTCGGCCGGAGCGGTCTCGCACGTGGCCATCGCGGACGTCGTGAACATCGCGCGCGCCCTCGAGCAGCTCAAGGCGGCGGGGGTGTGGACGGTTGGTCTGGCAGCCGACGCCTCGACACCCTACGACCAGGTCGACTTGACCGTGCCGACGGCGATCGTGTTGGGCGCGGAAGGCACCGGTCTGCGGCGCCTGGTGCGGGAGCGCTGCGACCGGCTGGTCTCGATCCCGATGAGTGGGCACGTGAGCAGCGTCAACGTGTCGGTCGCCGCGGGCATCGCGCTTTTTGAAGCGGTCCGGCAGCGGCGCGTCAGAAAATGATACGGTCGAGGCTTCCGAAGCCGCAATGTCCCCGGACACCCGTCTGTAGCCGATTTTTTCACAGGCCTGACGCGGGACCAGACGGAATCCGGATGGCCGGAGCGACCGGCTTGTGTACAATAAAAGGTTGCCGGAAACGCGGATGCACCGCCACAGCTCGTCAGCTTGCGCGAACCCGCGCACTCTCTTGCCATAATGGCACGAGACGTGCTAAAGTTTACGTTTTGCTCTGGCTGGCGTAGCTCAGTCGGTAGAGCAGCTGATTTGTAATCAGCAGGTCGGGGGTTCAAGTCCCTTCGCCAGCTCCATCGGCATACGTAGGAACGTCCGGACGCACGCGTTTCCACAACACACACAGCTGGCGAGGTAGCGAAGCGGTCAAACGCAGCAGACTGTAAATCTGTCGCCCTAGCGGCTTCGAAGGTTCGAGTCCTTCCCTCGCCACCAGCCTTCGCCCGCGCCGCGGGCTTCGGCTCGGCAAGCCGCGCATGTCGGCGAAGGCTGCCGCGCCGAAGCGTCGCGGCGAAGGCACGACGCGAAGGCGGACGATATTTCGGGACGCGGGAATCGCGGGAGTAACTCAGTGGTAGAGTCACAGCCTTCCAAGCTGTTGGTCGCGGGTTCGATCCCCGTCTCCCGCTCCAGCCTTCGCTCGCTGCGCGAGCTTCGGCTCGGCAGGCCAGGCGAAGGCTGTCGCGCCGAAGCGCGACGCGCGAAGGCGGACCGCGCTCAATCTAGTGTTGGCGTGACGGCCGAAGCCGTAGGCGAAGGCCGATGTAGCTCAGTTGGCAGAGCGCGTCCTTGGTAAGGACGAGGTCACCAGTTCGATTCTGGTCATCGGCTCCAACCTCCGCTCGTTTCGCGAGCGACGGTTGGCAAGCCGGCAGATTGGCTCGCGAAGGTGTCCGCCGGGCGAAGGCGGACTGACAGAGCGGGCGGGTCGGAGTAATCAAAGAGGACGTAGACGACATGGCCAAAGAAAAATTCGACCGCAGCAAACCGCACGTGAACGTCGGGACCATCGGGCACATCGATCACGGGAAGACCACGCTGACGGCGGCGCTCACGAAGGTCGCAGCCGACAAGGGCTGGGCCAAGTACATCTCGTACGACGAGGTCGCCAAGGCGTCGGAGTCGCAGGGGCGCCGCGACGACACGAAGATCCTGACGATTGCGACGAGCCATGTCGAGTA
The DNA here is from genome assembly GCA_003222455.1 of Acidobacteriota bacterium. GTDB lineage: Bacteria > Acidobacteriota > Vicinamibacteria > Vicinamibacterales > CAVVIG01 > QHWF01. The sequence goes on along the minus strand of QHWF01000002.1, from coordinate 13,764 downwards.
CTCGACGGCGAAGCGGCATTACGCGCACGTCGACTGCCCGGGCCACGCCGACTACATCAAGAACATGATTACCGGCGCCGCCCAGATGGACGGCGGCATCCTCGTCGTCAGCGCCGTGGACGGTCCGATGCCGCAAACGCGCGAGCACGTCCTGCTGGCCCGTCAAGTCAACGTTCCGTATCTGGTGGTCGCACTCAATAAAGTGGACGCTATCGACGATCCCGAGCTGCTCGATCTCGTGGAGCTCGAGGTGCGCGAGCTGCTCAAATCGTACGGCTTCCCCGGCGACGATATCCCCGTGGTGCGGCTGTCGGCGCTCAAGGCGCTCCAGGGCGATGCCGAGGGGGTCGCCGGCGTGATGAAGCTGATGGAAGCGCTCGACAGCTACGTGCCGCTCCCGCTGCGCGAAGTGGACAAGCCGTTCCTGATGCCCATCGAGGACGTCTTCTCGATCTCGGGCCGCGGCACCGTGGTCACCGGACGCGTCGAGCGCGGTCAGGTGAAGGTGGGCGAAGAAATCGAAATCGTCGGCTTCAAGCCGACCGAGAAAAAGATTGTGACCGGCGTCGAAATGTTCCGCAAGCTGCTCGACGCGGGCGTCGCCGGCGACAACATCGGCGTGCTGCTCCGCGGCGTGGAAAAGGACGATGTCGAACGGGGCCAGGTGCTGGCGAAGCCGGGAAGCATCAAGCCGCACATGAAGTTCAAGGGCGAGGTCTACATCCTGTCGAAGGAGGAAGGCGGCCGGCATACGCCGTTCTTCAACGGGTACCGCCCGCAGTTCTACATCCGCACGACCGACGTCACCGGCACGCTGAATCTGCCCGAAGGCGTCGAGATGGTGATGCCCGGCGACAACACCACGATTACCGGCAGTCTGATGGCGCCGGTCGCACTCGAAAAGGGCGCGCGGTTCGCCATCCGCGAAGGCGGCCGCACGGTTGGCGCGGGCACGGTGACGGAGATCACGGAATAAGGGTATCCGGACAGGATCGCCTCCATGAGAGACATCGTCGCGCTCGCGTGCACCGGGTGCAAGCGGCGCAATTACAGCACGACGAAGAACAAGAAGAAGACGACCGAGCGACTGGAGTTTTCGAAATTCTGTCGCTTCTGCCGCAAGCACACGGCACATCGAGAGAGCAAATGAGATCGTGAGATTGTAGATTTCAGATTGCAGATTTCAGATTGCGGTTGCGGATTGCGGATGTGAATTGATTGCCGATTGACTTGATCGATTGCAAACCCGAACCGGCGTGCAAGCTCAAATGAAACAGATGCAATCTGAAATGTTCAAGCAATCTGAAATCTGCAATCTGAAATCTTCAATCTCGTCAGAAGCCCTTAGGCCAGTAGCTCAATTGGCAGAGCACCGGTCTCCAAAACCGGGGGTTGGGGGTTCGATTCCCTCCTGGCCTGCCGCAAACGGACGCGACTCCCGGCTGTTGTTTGTCGTGCGAGCGGGCCAACCACGAGCCGGCGAACGAGACACGATTAACGCGCAACGAGCAAGAGAACCGAATGGCAGTCAACTCGCAGACAACGACGCTCGACACGATGAAAGAGGCGACGGGTGGCCGCATCGAGCGGGCGCGCCTGTTCCTCAGTGAAGTCCGCAACGAGCTGAAGCGCGTCACCTGGCCATCGCAGAAAGAGGTCTACGCGACGACCGTCGTCGTCATCCTGACGTCGGCGTTCTTCGGGATCTACCTCTTCGTCCTCGATTTCGGGCTGCTGCGCCTGGTCCGGTGGATCTTCAGCCTCTTCGGGGCCTCGGGACCGACGGCATGACGGACGTCGCCACCAAGAACTGGTACATCGTTCATACCTACTCGGGATTCGAGAAGAAGGTCGCCGAATCGCTGCAGGAGCGCGTGAAAGCGTACGGCCTGCAGACCGACATCGGCGAAGTGCTGATCCCGACCGAGGACGTGGTGGAAATGCGCGGCGGCAAGAAGGTGGTGACTGCGAAGCGGTTCTTCCCCGGGTACATCCTGGTCGAGATGAACATGTCCGACCATGCGTGGCACGTCGTGAAGAACACGCCGAAGGTCACCGGGTTCGTCGGGGCGGGCGCGAAGCCGACGCCGCTCAGCAAGGACGAAGTCGAGCAGATCCTCACGCAGGTGAAGACCGCGGCGGAGAAACCGAAGCCGAAGTACATGTTCGAAAAAGGCGAGCAGGTGCGGATCAACGAAGGTCCCTTCACCAGCTTCAACGGCGTGGTCGACGAGGTGAACCTCGATAAGAACACGCTGAAGGTGATGGTCACGATTTTCGGGCGGTCCACGCCGGTGGAACTGGATTTCCTGCAGGTGGAAAAGATCTAAGGAAATTTCAGATTGTAGATTTCAGATTTCAGATTGGATTTCAGATTGGATTTGTTGAGTGCTGGGAACGTGAACCGGCATTCTGCAATCTGAAATCTGCAATCTGAAATCTCGACGTAAGGTTCAAGGATGGCCAAAAAAGTTCAGGCGATGGTGAAGCTTCAGATCGCGGCCGGCAAGGCGACGCCGGCGCCGCCCGTTGGGACCGCGCTCGGTCCGCAGGGCGTGAACATCATGGACTTCTGCAAGAACTTCAATGCGCGGACCGCAAAGGACGAGGGCCTCATCATCCCGGTCGTCGTGACGGTCTATGCCGACCGGTCCTACACGTTCATCACCAAGACGCCGCCGGCCGCCGTCCTGCTGAAGCGCGCCGCGAACATCGCGAAGGGATCGGCGGAACCGAACAAGAACAAGGTCGGCACGGTGACCGCGAAGCAGGTCGAGGAGATCGCGAAAACGAAGATGCCGGATCTGAATGCCGAGTCGCTCGATGCCGCGGTCAGGACCGTTCGCGGCACGGCGCGATCGATGGGGCTGGATGTCGTCGGTTAACAACGCTCAAGTCTCAAGTCTCAAGTCTCAACGCTCAGCCGCTGACAGTTGAGCGTTGAGCGTTGGAGACGTGGGAGAGCCGAACGGGCTCGTCAGGACCACGAGGAGAGCCGATGCGCAAACGGGGCAAGAAATTCACGGCAGCGCGCGCGCAGATCGCCGCCGACCGGACCTATACCATCGAAGACGCGATCCCGCTCGTGCAGAAGGTCAAGTTCGCGAAGTTCGACGAGACCGTCGAGATGTCGCTCCGTCTGGGCGTGGATCCCAAACACGCCGACCAGATGGTGCGTGGGACGGTCGTGCTGCCGCACGGTCTCGGAAAGAGCAAGCGGGTGCTCGCGATCGCCGGCGGCGAGAAGCAGAAGGAAGCCCAGGAGGCTGGCGCCGACACGGTCGGCGGGGAAGAGATGGTCGAGAAAATCCAGGCCGGTTTCATGGATTTCGACGCCGTCGTCGCCACGCCTGACATGATGCGCGCCGTCGGCAAGCTCGGCAAGGTGCTCGGTCCGCGCGGCTTGATGCCGAACCCGAAAACCGGCACCGTCACGACCGACATCGCCAAGGCGGTCAGGGAAATCAAAGCCGGCAAAGTCGAGTTCCGCGTCGACAAGACCGGCATCATCCACGCGCCGGTCGGCAAGATTTCGTTCGCCGCCGATTCGCTCGTCGCGAACACGCACGCGCTGGTGGACAGCATCGTCAGAGCGAAGCCGGCAGCGGCCAAGGGTAAATACCTCCGAAGCGTCACGCTGTCGTCGACGATGGGCCCCGGCATCCGTATCGATACGACACACATTATTGATGTGGTCGTGAAGCACTGAATGACGGTCCGGCTGAAGCCGGACACTACCAATCATGAGGGGAATGAATCCCGGTAGTGTCCGCCTTCAGGCGGACAAGGATCAAACACATGGCTGTCACGCGCGCAGAGAAAGAAGCCGAATTCCAGCAACTCGAAGCGGCCTTCAAGGGATCCGAGAGTGCGATCCTCGTGGATTTCAAAGGGCTGAACGTGCCGCAGGTGACCGAGCTGCGGCGCCAGCTGCGCAGCGCGAAAGCGAGCTACAAGGTCGTCAAGAACACGATCGCGAAGCGCGCGCTGAAGGGCACCTCGTTCCAGGCGCTCGAGAAGTATTTCGAGGGGACGACCGGGGTCGCCTACACGGCCACCGATCCGGTCGCGCTCGCCAAGACCCTCACGACCTTCGTGAAGACGGCGCCGGCGCTCACGATCAAGGCGGCGCTCGTCCAGGGCACCGCGGTCGCGCCGGCGGCGGTCACCGAGCTGGCGAACCTGCCGGGCAAGCCGCAGCTGTACGCGCGAATGCTCGGCACGCTGCAGGCGCCGATGGTCCAGTTGGTGTCGGTGCTGAGTGCGGTGCCGCGCGATTTGATGAACGTGCTGGTGCAGTACGAGAAGAAAAGGAAAGAAGCGTAAGGCTCTGGGCTCTGGGCTCTAGGCGGTGGAAGCCAAGAGTCGAGAGTCGAAAGCCCGGAGCCGCCGAGAGCCAAAAGCCGAGAGCCCAGAGCCGAAGGAGTGACAAATGCCCGAAGTGACGCAGCAGCAGGTTGTCGACTACATCAAGGGAATCAGCGTGCTCGAACTGTCGCAGCTCGTCAAGACGCTCGAGTCGGAGCTCGGTGTGTCGGCGGCTGCGGCCATGCCGATGTTTGCCGGCGGCATGCCCGGCGGCGGTGCGGCTGCGGCGCCGCCCGAAGAGAAAACCGAGTTCACGGTGACGCTCACCGAAATCGGCACCGCCAAAATCAACGTGATCAAGGTCGTCCGCGAAATCACCGCCCTTGGTCTGAAGGAAGCGAAGGACCTGGTCGAAGGGGCGCCCAAGCCGATCAAGGAAGGGATCCCCAAGGACGAGGCCGAGGCGATCAAGAAGAAGTTCGAGGACGTCGGCGCGAAGGTCGAAATCAAGTAATTGCGGAGTGCGGATTGCGGAATGCGGACTTCCCAATGCGGATTGCGGATTGCGGATTGTCAGAGGCAATTGAATTCGCGTTCTCACATCGCCTTGCCGTTGGCCTTTAAATCCGCAATCCGCATTCCGCAATCCGCAATGGAAGGATTGGCGCTCCGATTTTCCTCGAGGTCCAACAACGATGTATAGCCTTCCCAAGAACGTCTACCGTGAGCGCATCGACTTTTCGAAAATCAAGACCACCATCCCGATCCCGAACCTGATCGAGATCCAGAAGAAGTCTTACGAGCGGTTCCTGCAGATGAATCGTCTGCCGAGCGAGCGCGAGGACGCGGGTCTGCAATCGGTGTTCAAATCGGTGTTTCCGATCAGCGACTTCCGCGAGAACTCGTCGCTCGAGTTCATCGAGTATTCGATCGGCAACTGGGAGTGCAAGTGCAGCAAGCTGCAGGGGCTGCATCACCTGCGCAAGCCGTGCAGCAACTGCGGCGCCACGCTCATCGCCGATCCCTTCGGCGATCGCGAAGTGCTGTGCCCGCGCTGCGGCAAGGGCAACCAGGCCCGCGGCGACATGTGCGACATCTGCGGCCACACCGTCGGCCTGAAGCTGAAGTACGACGTCGACGAGTGCCAGGAGCGCGGCATGACCTACGCCGTGCCGCTGAAGGTCACCATCCGTCTCGTCGTCTGGAACAAGGATCCCGAGACCGGCGTGAAGACCATCCGCGACATCAAGGAGCAGGAGGTTTACTTCGGCGACATTCCGTTGATGACGGAGAACGGCACGTTCATCATCAACGGCACCGAGCGCGTCATCGTCTCGCAGCTGCACCGCTCGCCGGGCGCGTTCTTCCACTCCGAGGACAAGACGCTCTACGTCGCGCAGATCATCCCGTATCGCGGATCGTGGGTGGAGTTCGAGTACGACACCAAGAACCTCCTCTACGTGCGCATCGATCGCAAGCGGAAGTTCCTGGCGTCGGTGTTCCTCCGCGCGCTCGGCTTGCGCGGCGCGGACGAAATCATCCGGGCGTTCTACAGCGTCGACAAGCTGCACATCAAGGGCGGCAAGATCTACTGGTCGGTCGCCGACAGCCTCGTCGGCCTCCGCGCGGCGACCGAAATCCAGGTGCCGGGCGGCGATTTCACCATCCAGTCGGGCAAGAAGATCACGAAGAACGCCATCGAAGCGCTGAAGCGGGCCGCGGTCGAGGCGGTGGAAATCTCCGACGCCGAGCTCGAAGGCGCCTACGCCGCGTCGGACGTCGTCGATGCCTCGACGGGCGAGGTGATCCTGGAGGCGAACGAGCCGCTCGAGCCGCGGGTCATCTCGATGGCGCAGGAGAAGAACGTCGACCGCATCGAGATCTTCTTCCCCGAGCGCGACGAGGTCGGGCCGATCATCGGCCAGACGCTGAAGAAAGATCCGATCCACACGCACGAGGAAGCGCTGATCGAGATCTACCGGCGCCTGCGTCCGGGCGATCCGCCGACGCTCGACAGCTCCCGATCGCTGTTCGAGAACATGTTCTTCAACCCGCAGAAGTACGATTTCTCGCGCGTCGGCCGCCTGAAGCTCAATACCAAGCTCGGGCTCAACACGCCGCTCGACGAGAAAATCCTGCACCCGCAGGACTTCTACGAGGTGATCAAGTACCTACTCAAGCTGCGCCGGAATCCGGCGAACGTCGACGACATCGATCACCTGGGCAACCGTCGCGTCCGCTCCGTCGGCGAGCTCCTCGAGAACCAGTTCCGCATCGGTCTGGTCCGGATGGAGCGCGCCATCAAGGAGAAGATGTCGGTCTACCAGGAAATGGCGACGGCGATGCCGCACGACCTGATCAACGCGAAGCCGGTCATGGCGGCGATTCGCGAGTTCTTCGGATCGTCGCAGCTCTCGCAGTTCATGGACCAGACCAACCCGCTCTCCGAGATCACGCACAAGCGGCGCCTGTCGGCGCTCGGTCCCGGCGGCCTGTCGCGCGAGCGCGCCGGCTTCGAGGTCCGCGACGTCCATCCGACGCACTACGGCCGCATCTGTCCGATTGAGACGCCGGAAGGTCCGAATATCGGCCTGATCTCGTCGCTGTCGTGTTATGCGCGGATCAACGAGTTCGGCTTCATCGAATCGCCGTACCGGAAGGTGAAGGACGCCCGCGTCACCGACTACTGCATGATCACGAACGCCGGCGGGCATGCGAAGTTCAAGGTGGGCGACATCGTCGAAGCCGACGAACTGATCAGCGAGGATGGACGGGCGAAGAAGAAGGGTGTCGAGTTCGAGCCGTTCTCCTTCTATCTCTCGGCCTGGGAAGAGGACCAGTACGTCATCGCCCAGTCGAACGCCACCGTCGATGCGACCGGCAAGCTGATGCAGGATCGTGTCGACGCCCGTCAGGCCGGCAACTTCATGCTGGCGCCGCGCGACAACATCCAGTTCATCGACGTCTCGCCGAAGCAGCTCGTCTCGGTCGCGGCGTCGCTCATCCCGTTCCTCGAGAACGACGATGCCAATCGCGCGTTGATGGGATCGAACATGCAGCGCCAGGCGGTGCCGCTGCTGCGCGCGCGCGCGCCGTTTGTCGGCACCGGCATGGAGTACATCACCGCCCGCGACTCGGGCGCGGTGATCGTCGCGCGCCGCTCGGGCACCATCGACTACGTCGACAGCCAGCGCATCGTCGTCCGCGTGGAGAGCGAGACCGAAGACGGCAAGGAGATGGGCGCCGACATCTACCCGATGACGAAGTTCAAGCGCAGCAACCAGAACACGTGCATCACGCAGAAGCCGATCGTCCGCGTCGGCCAGAAGGTGCACAAGGGACAGGTGCTCGCCGACGGACCGTGCACCGAGCTCGGCGAGCTGGCGCTGGGACGCAACGTGCTCGTCGCCTTCATGCCGTGGCGCGGCTACAACTTCGAGGACGCGATCCTGGTCTCGGAACGGATGGTGAAGGACGACTATTACACGTCCATCCACATCGAGGAATTCGAGATCGAGGCGCGCGACACCAAGCTCGGACCGGAGGAGATCACGCGCGACATCCCGAACGTGTCGGAAGGGTTCCTGAAGGACCTCGACGACAGCGGCATCATCCGGATCGGCGCGCAGGTGAAACCGGGCGACATCCTGGTGGGGAAGGTCACGCCGAAAGGCGAGACGCAGCTGACGCCGGAAGAAAAGCTGCTGCGCGCGATTTTCGGCGAGAAGGCGGGCGACGTCCGCGACGCCAGCCTCATCTGTCCGCCCGGCATCGAAGGGATCATCGTCGGCGTGAAGATCTTCTCGCGCAAGGGGATCGAAAAAGACGACCGGGCGAAAGCGATCGAGCAGGAAGAGCTCGACATGATGGAGAAGAACCTTCAGGACGAGATCCGCATTCTTCACGACGAAGTGAAGAAGCGCGTGATCATGATGCTGAAGGGGCAGGAGCTGCGATCGGATCTGTTCGACGAGTACGGCCGCGAGCGGCTGCTCCGCAAGGGGACGCAGCTGACCGAGGAGGTCCTGCAGGAGATGCCGTACGAGACGATGGTCCGCGTCAAGATCGCGACCGACGATACCCGTCTCGAGGACGACCTGCGGGATCTCGAGGAGCGGACCGAACGCCAGGTGGAAGTGATCCGGAACCTGTTCGAAGAGAAGAAGGAGAAGATCCGCCGCGGCGACGAGCTGCCTCCGGGCGTCATCAAGCTCGTGAAAGTGTACGTGGCGATGAAGCGCAAGCTGTCGGTCGGCGACAAGATGGCCGGCCGCCACGGCAACAAGGGCGTCATCGCGCGCATCCTCCCCGAAGAGGACATGCCGAACCTGCCGGACGGCACGCCGGTGGAGATTGTCCTGAACCCGCTCGGCGTTCCGTCGCGGATGAACGTCGGGCAGATTCTCGAAACCCACCTGGGCTGGGCCGCCCATGCGCTCGGCCTCTACTTCGCCACGCCGGTGTTCGACGGCGCGACCGAGCAGGAAATCAAGAACTGGCTGGATCGCGCCGGTCTGCCGAAGGGCGGCAAGACGAAGCTGTTCGACGGCATGACCGGAGAAGCCTTCGAGCAGGACGTGACGGTCGGCTACATCTACATGCTGAAGCTGTCGCACCTGGTCGACGACAAGATCCACGCCCGCTCGATTGGACCGTACTCGTTGATCACGCAGCAGCCGCTCGGCGGCAAGGCGCAGTTCGGCGGCCAGCGGTTCGGAGAGATGGAGGTCTGGGCGCTCGAAGCGTACGGCTCGGCGCACATTCTCCAGGAGCTCCTGACCGCGAAGTCGGACGACGTGACCGGCCGCGCGAAAATCTACGAGGCGATCGTGAAGGGCGACGCGTCGTTCACGGCCGGCCTGCCGGAGTCGTTCAACGTGCTCATCCGCGAGCTCCAGTCGTTGTGTCTGGACGTGGAGCTGATGAAGACGAAGAAGAAACCGGTGGAGGTGGTTCCGCAGCCGGTATTGGAAGAGGTGTAGAGCGCAATGCGCAATGACATCGAAGGGTGCCTATGAGACCAAGCTTTCACGAACGCGGCGCGCTGACCAGCGATTTCGGTGCGATTCGCATCAGCCTCGCCTCGCCGGACAAGATCATGTCGTGGTCGCACGGCGAGGTGACCAAGCCGGAAACGATCAACTACCGGACGTTCAAGCCGGAACGCGACGGGTTGTTCTGCGCGAAGATCTTCGGTCCGATCACCGACTGGGAATGTCTGTGCGGCAAGTACAAGCGCATGAAGCATCGCGGCGTGATTTGCGACAAGTGCGGCGTCGAAGTGACGCAGGCGAAGGTCCGCCGCGAGCGCCTCGGGCACATCACCCTCGCCACGCCGGTGAGCCATGTCTGGTTCTTCAAGGGACTGCCGAGCCGCATCGGCCACCTGCTCGACATCTCGCTGCGCGATCTCGAGCGTGTCCTCTACTTCGAAGCGTACGTCGTGGTCGATGCCGGCGAGACCGACCTGAAGCCGAACCAGCTGCTCAACGAAGAGCAGTACCGCAAGGCGCGTGAAGAGTACGGGCCGAAGTTCCGCGCGCAGATGGGCGCCGAGGCGATCAAGGAGCTGCTGAAGCGCGTGAACGTCGAGCGGCTCGCCGTCGAAATGCGCGAGAAGATGAAGGCGGAGAACTCGGCGCAGAAGAAACTGAAATACGCCAAACGGCTCAAGGTCGTCGATTCGTTCCGGAAGTCGAGCAACCGGCCGGAGTGGATGATTCTCGACGTCATCCCGGTCATTCCGCCGGAGCTCCGTCCGCTCGTCCCGCTCGACGGCGGCCGTTTCGCGACCTCCGACCTGAACGATCTCTACCGCCGCGTCATCAACCGCAACAACCGGTTGAAGAAGCTGATCGAGCTGAAGGCGCCGGACGTCATCATCCGCAACGAAAAGCGCATGCTGCAGGAAGCCGTGGACGCGCTGTTCGACAACGGCCGCCGCGGCCGCGTGCTGCGCGGCGCGAACAATCGTCCGCTGAAGTCGCTGTCGGACACGCTCAAAGGCAAGCAGGGGCGCTTCCGTCAGAACCTGCTCGGCAAGCGCGTCGACTACTCCGGCCGCTCGGTCATCGTCGTCGGTCCCGAGCTGACGCTGCACCAGTGTGGACTGCCGAAGAAGATGGCGCTCGAGCTGTTCAAGCCGTTCATCTACAACAAGCTCGAAGAGCGCGGGCTGGTCCAGACCATCAAGCAGGCGAAAGAGATGGTCGAGCTGCAGCGCCCCGAAGTGTGGGACGTGCTCGAGGAAGTGATTCGCGAGCACCCGGTGCTGCTGAACCGCGCGCCGACCTTGCACCGCCTCGGCATCCAGGCGTTCGAGCCGGTGCTGGTGGAAGGCAAGGCCATCCGCATTCACCCGCTCGTGTGCACGGCCTTCAACGCCGACTTCGACGGCGATCAGATGGCCGTCCACATCCCGTTGTCGCCCGAAGCGCAGATCGAGGCTTCGGTGCTGATGCTGTCGAGCAACAACATCCTGTCGCCGGCGCACGGCGCGCCGATTGCGATTCCCTCGCAGGACATCGTCCTCGGCTGCTACTACCTGACGAAGGCGAAGAACGGCGCCAAGGGCGAGGGCCGCGCGTTCGGCAACCCGGAAGACGTGATGATCGCGCTGGAAGCCGGCGAGCTCGAAACGCTGTCGCCGATTCGTCTGCGCTACACCGGACAGCTGCAGGACCTCGCGGCGGCGCGTGACGATCAGGACGTGCTGCACACCGAGGTGCAGGAGGTGGCGAACAAGATCATCAACACCACCGTCGGTCGCGTGATCCTGAACCAGTCGATTCCGCACGAGATGCCGTTCATCAACGGCCTGCTGAAGAAGAAAGGGCTGCAGCAGCTCGTCCAGAGCTGCTACTTGAAGTTCGGACTCGAGAAGACCGTCGAGATGCTCGATTCGCTCAAGAACCTCGGCTTCACCTACGCCACGCGATCGGGGCTGTCGATCGGCATCGACGACCTGATCATCCCGAAGGAGAAGGTTGCGCTCGTGGCCAAGGCGCGCGACGAGGTGATCAAGGTCGAGTCGCAGTACCTCGAAGGCGCGATCACCAACGGCGAGCGCTACAACAAGGTGATTGCCATCTGGTCGGAAGCGACCGAAGAGATTGCCAACGCCATGTTCGGCGAGATGGAGGCGATGGACCAGGAGGGCCGGAACTTCAATCCCGTCTACATCATGGCCGACTCCGGCGCGCGCGGATCGAAGCAGCAGATCCGCCAGCTCGCCGGGATGCGCGGCCTGATGGCCAAGCCGTCGGGTGAAATCATCGAGACGCCGATCACGGCGAACTTCCGCGAAGGCCTCTCGGTGCTGCACTACTTCATCTCGACGCACGGCGCGCGCAAGGGCCTGGCCGATACCGCGCTCAAGACCGCGGACTCCGGCTATCTCACCCGCCGCCTTGTCGACGTGGCCCAGGACGTGATCATCCACGAGCACGACTGCGGCACGCTCGACGGTATCGAGGCCCGCGCCATCGTCGAATCGGGCGAGATCATCGAGCCGCTGCGCGACCGGATCATCGGCCGCGTCACCCTCGAACGCCTCACCGATCCGTTCACGGGCGAAACGATTGTCGACGTCAACGAGGTGATGGACGAAGATCTCTCCTCGGAAATCCAGGACGCCGGCATCGAGAAGGTGAAGATCCGCTCGGTGCTCACGTGCACGTCGCGGCGCGGCGTGTGCGCGAAGTGCTACGGCCGCGATCTCGCGACCGGCAAGCTGGTCGAGCTGGGCCAGGCGGTCGGCGTCATCGCCGCGCAGTCCATCGGCGAGCCCGGCACGCAGTTGACGATGCGGACGTTCCATATCGGTGGCACGGCATCGCGCGTGTCGGAGCAGTCGACGCTCGAAGCCCGCAATGCCGGCACGGTGAGGCTGCAGGGACTGACCGTCGTGCAGGCAAAGGACGGCAACCTCGTCGTGATGAACCGCAACGGATCCGTCGTGGTGCAGGATGCGAAGGGGCGCGACCGCGAGCGCTATCCGGTCGTGTACGGCGCGCGGCTGAAAATCAAGGAAGGGCAGTCGGTCGAGCAGGGCCAGGTGCTGGTCGAATGGGATCCGTACACGTTCTCGATCCTCACTGAGGAGGCCGGGCAGGTCCGCTTCAAGGACATCCTCGAAGGCATCACGGTGCACGAGGAAGTCGACGAAGTCACCGGCTTGTCGCGCCTGATCATCGTCGACTCGCCGGACGAGAAGAAGCAGCCGGCGGTGGAGATCAAGGCGAAGGACGGCAAGGTGGCCCGCAAGTACCACATGCCGGTCCACGCGCACCTGATGGTGCAGGACGGCGAGATGGTGTCGGCGGGCGACGTGCTCGCGAAGATCCCGCGCGAGACGACGAAGACGAAGGACATCACCGGCGGTCTGCCGCGCGTGGTGGAGCTGTTCGAGGCGCGCAAGCCGCGGGAGACGGCGGTGATTTCGGAAATCGACGGTGTCGTCAAGCATGGTGGCATCGTGAAAGGCCAGCGGAAGATCATCATCGTCCCCGACGAGCCCGGCGCCGAGCCGCGCGAATACGCGCTGCCGCGCGGCGTGCACGTGAACGTGCAGGAAGGCGAGCGCGTCCGTGCGGGCGAGCCGTTGATGGACGGCCCGTCGAATCCGCACGACATCCTGAACGTGCTGGGCGAGAAGGCGCTGCAGTCGTACCTCGTGAACGAGATTCAGGAGGTCTACCGGCTGCAGGGCGTGAACATCAACGACAAGCACATCGAGACCATCGCGCGGCAGATGATGCGGTGGGTGAAGATCGAGGACGTCGGCGATACCGAGTTCCTGATCGACGAGCAGGTGGACAAGTTCCGGTTCCTCGAGGAGAACGAGCGCGTGATCGGCGAGGGCGGCCGTCCGGCGCAGGGCCGGCCGCTGCTGCTCGGGATCACGAAGGCGTCGTTGTCCACCGATTCCTTCATCTCGGCGGCGTCGTTCCAGGAAACAACCCGCGTGCTCACCGAAGCGTCCATTTCGGGCAAGGTCGATCACCTGCGCGGCCTCAAGGAGAACGTGACGATGGGCCGTCTCATCCCTGCCGGTACGGGGTTCGAGTACTACCGCAATGTCAGGATCCCGCCGGACGAGCCGCCACCGCCGCCGGCACCGCCGCAGCCGACCGACGAGGAGCTCGATCTGGAGCGCGACATGGAGTACTTCGTCGAACCGGACGAGGCGATGGTGCCGCGGACGGGCGATCTGGAGTAAGTCTGAGATTGTAGATTTCAGATTGTAGATTTGAGACTTGAGATTTCAGATTTCGGATTGATGGCAGATTGGGGCGGCGGTCGCAGGATCGCCGCCCTTTCTTTTTATCGCGCTAGCCGGACCTTCAGCCCTTCAGCTTCGCCGGGTTCCAGCCGCGTACATCGTCAGCCGTACGCTTGAGCCGACCATGTCATTTCTCTACCGCGCGGCGATTACCATCACACGCCGGCAGCCGT